>WFTY01000089.1 GCA_015485245.1 Anaerolineales bacterium
CATTATGACGGGCGCCGCGCTCCCTCCCGGCGCAGACGCGGTCGTCCCGGTGGAAAGAACCAGCCTGGGGGTGCGGGGCGCAGGCACCCCGGCGCCCGCGAGCGTGCAGGTGTTTCGCGCCGTTCAACCGGGGGATTATGTGCGTCCCCGTGGACAAGATATCCGCGCGGGCGCGACGGTGCTCGCACCCAACCATCGCCTGCGGGCGCAGGACCTCGGCGTGCTGGCGATGCTCGGCTATACGGATGTGCCTGTCTTTCGGCGGCCGCGCGTGGGTGTGATGACGCCCGGCGATGAGCTGATCCCCCTCGGCGAGGCGCGTTCCGCAGGCAAAATCTACGAGTCGAATTCGTACATGCTGGCAGCTCTGATCGCTGCGCTTGGCGGCGACGTGTTGCGTCTGGGTATCGTTGGAGATAGTGTGCCAGAGGTGCGCCAACGCCTGGACTGGGCTTTGGAGCAAGGGGTGGATTTGTTGCTTTCTACGGGCGGAGTCAGTGTTGGGGCATTTGATTTTGTGCGCACTGTGCTGGAGCAGGAAGGCGCCTTGAGGTTGTGGCGTGTGAACATGCGACCGGGGAAGCCCCTGGCGTTCGGACGCTATCAGAATACGCCTTACGTTGGCCTGCCGGGGAATCCGGTATCGGCCTTTGTCGGTTTTCAGGTGTTCGTCCGCCCGATGTTGTTGGCGATGATGGGGCTGCCGGACGAGCCTCGCCTGACGTATCGGGTGCGCCTGGCGGAGGCGATTGAATCCGACGGGCGCGAAAGTTATCTGCGCGTGGTGGTGACTCGCGAGGATGGTGCCTGGGTCGCCCGCCTGGCGGGACATCAAGGCTCTGGCAACTTGCATTCGCTGGTACAGGCCAACGCGCTGTTGATCGTACCGGCTGGTGTCAAGGCGCTCCCCGCGGGCGCGGAGGCGGAAGCCTGGATGTATGAAGGGATGCTTCGATGACAAAAAATGCACTGACCCTCTCTGAAAAACTGCGTCGTCTTTCCATCGCTCTGGTGGCGGTCGGGTTGCTTGATTCGGTCTACCTGACGTGGATAAAGCTAGCCCACGCCACCGCTGCCTGTGCGGGAATTGGCGATTGCGAAGCGGTGAACTCCAGCATTTACTCAGAAATTGCCGGTGTGCCTATCGCTTTGCTCGGCGCGGGGGCTTATCTGGTGATGCTGGCGCTTCTGCTGCTGGAGTCGCGCGGCGGCTTTTGGGCCGAGAACGGCCCGTTGGGTGTTTTTGGCCTCAGCCTGGTCGGCGTGTTGTACTCCGCGTATCTGACGTATATTGAAGTCGCCGTGCTGTATGCCATTTGCCCCTTCTGTGTGATCTCGGCGATCGTGCTGGTTGCGTTGCTTGGGGTTTCTGTGGTACGCTTATGGCATGCCGAAGACGAGGAGTAACCATCCTTATTCTGAGGAGATAACTGTATGCCCAAAATTCGCTGTCTCTATGTGGGTTGCATTTACCTGGAAAAAGGGTATTGCACCGCGCCCCAGGTGAATATTGACCCCGACGAAGGTTGTCTGACGTTTACCCAATTGGAAGACCCCTTTGAAGATGATAGCTGGGAGGATGAGTTGGACGGTTTTGACGAGTGGGAGGAAGATGACTTTGACGAGGACGATTGGCTGGATGAGGACGATCTGATTGACGACGACTTCTGATTGGCGTTCCGTGCTACCTGGACGTTTTGGCTGGCCGCGCTTTCAACCGGGCGCGGTCAGTTGTTTTAACAACGCCAGAGTCCCTGCCTTTGCCCCAGCGATGTTTTCGCCGCTCGCGCCAACGCAAGAGGGGCAGCCATCTGCACAGGGGCACTGCTCGATCAGCTCATACGCCTGCGCTAACAGCGTGTTATGTTGAGCGTACAGCTGCTGGCTGAAGCCCACCCCGCCGGGGATCGTTTCATGGATAACGATAGCGGCCTCACCCTGGGTAAGCGATGAGCGCGGGTCGGCGTGGACGCCCAGATCGCTGGAAGCGCATATCAGGAGAAGGGGCGCCAGGTGGCCGAGGGCGTAGGCCAGGCCGCTCAGGCTGCTGCGGATGCGCACAGCACTCTCGGCGCGCTGGTGGCACGCCGGGCAGAGCGTCACCAGGTTGCTCAGGCGATTGGCTTCCGCCGGGCGCTCGAAGGCGCGGAAGGGGATTTTGTGGTGGACGTGCAACCCGCCGCGGCCAGCCTGCGTCCCGCAAGACTGACAGCGGTGTCCGTCCCGCTCCAGAACGGCGAGACGGGTTTGTTCCCAGTCCGCTCCGTAATCGTTGCGGTCGCTGCGCCACAAGCCCGCCTGGCGCAATGGTTCGATGGTCGCTTCGTCGAGGGCGATCCAGTAACCGTGGGTGACCAGCTCGCTGGGGGGAAGCTCCAGCTCGTGGGTGCCTAGTCGTTCTCCGCTCTCCCAGTGGATTTGGTGGTAGCCGGTGACCCGGGTGGTGACTTTGATCTCGCCGTGAGACTTGCGCCCTCCGTGCACGGGATTTTGTTGATGCTGGCGCAGTAGCTCCAGCGTGGTTTCCCGCCGCGGACGGGTGTAGTAAACGCCGGGGTCTGGCGCCAGCCAGGCGCGCGCTGCGGGGAGGTCGAGCGCCTCCACGCGGTAGGTTTCCCCCTCGTGCAGGTAGATCGCGCCGGGATGCACCATCCACAGGGCGGCTTCGTATTCTACGTGGCCGATGAGCGCCTCGGTTTGCCGGTTGAGCAGCGCTATCCTTTGCGCTGAAGCGCTGCGCAAAGCGACCTC
>WFTY01000090.1 GCA_015485245.1 Anaerolineales bacterium
CGTTTATGGCTGAACTGGCAAATCGTCCCCGTCTTTCAATCCCCGCGCCCCTCCGCGGCGCAGAGCCGGATTCCTGGGCGCGGAGCACCATCACCGTGCGCTTTAAGGAAATCGCCCGCCGCATGATGGCGGAGAACGACTTCCCGCCGCGAGTGATCGCGCGGCTGGAAGCGTTGCTGGCAGAGATTCCCCTGGTGTCGCTGCACCCGTTGAGCGACCGCGCCGCGCCGGATGCGGCCGCCTGGGATGGCTATCTGGAGCCGTATGCTGGCATGAACTGGCTGGAAGTCCCCTGGTTCCTCGCCGAGCATTATTTTTATCGCCGCATTCTGGAGGCCACGGGGTATTTCTCCGCCGGCGCTGGGGCGGGGCGTGATCCTTTCGCCCGCGCCAAGCAGGATGGATTGCAACAAAGCCTGGCGCATCTTGCCGCCTGGATGGAGCCGTGGGAACGCTGGTCTGACGATCTCCCCCCAGGGGAGCGCCTGACGCGCCTGTTGTACCTGGATTTGTGGGGCAACCAGGCGGATTACAGCCTGTGGCCTGCCACCGGCGAGGAGAATCCCAATCACGCTGACTCCGCCGCCGCCGCTGCATACCTGCTTTGCGATCACATCCCCGCCATCGCCGCGCATCTGCTGACTGGGGAGGGGAAGGATGCCTGTGTCGGTCTGGTGATGGATAACGCCGGAGCGGAGTTGATTTTCGACCTTGCCCTGGCCGACGAGTTGCTGCGCGCCGGCGTTGCCGCCCGTGTGATCCTGTACCTCAAGGCGCATCCTACCTTCGTCTCTGACGCCATCCCCGCGGACGTGCAGGCCACCGTTACGGCGTTGCAGTGTTCCGTCATCCTGCCGGCTCGTCGACTGGGCGCGCGGTTGCAGGCGTATCTGGAGGCCGGGCAGGTGCAGATGCGCACACATTTCTACTGGAACTCACCGCTGGAGGGATGGGAGCTGCCTGTTGACCTGCGCCGGGAGCTTGCCATGGCGCATCTGGTCATCAGCAAGGGGGATGCCAATTACCGCCGCTGGCTGGGGGATCGTCACTGGCCGGAGACCGCGCCTTTCGCCGCGGTGATGGCCTATTTCCCGGCGCCTTTCGCCGCCCTGCGCACCCTCAAGGCTGAACTGGTTTGCGGGTTGGCGCCGGGCGCAGCAGCGCGCGCCGCCCGCCGCGACCCGCGCTGGATGGTGAATGGCCGCTGGGCAGTGGCGCAATTCAACCTCACTCCAGAATCCACATCACATTTGTCGGAACCGGCGTGAGGAAGTACAGCGTCACATTGCGGCTCCAGCTCACCCAGTCTGCGTCCGAGTATCCCAGGTCGATCCAGTTCTGGCCGGATACGCCGGCGCCTATATCCTCTATCGTGGCGAAGCCGTAGCCGGGGATGTACACTGGCAGCCCGCGCATCATGTTGTACCAGGAGCGCTTGACGGCGATCATCCCTTTTTGCAGCGGCTTGCCGCTGGCGGTGGTGCTGTTGCAGTAATCGGGGATTCCCAGGCGACAGGGGGAGTAGGATGTTGCGAATACCTCCACGGCGCGCCAGTACTCGATCACCCCGTCCGGCGTGCTGGTCGTGCGCACCACGATCTTCGTCCCGTAACCGATCACGCGCGGCTGAGGCGGGCGCGCCACCCACTCATCTTCCACCTGACGAGAGACCTCGGTCCAATCCGGCTCTCCGGGGCGCGCTTCCCGCACCACGCGCACACGCTGCGCCTTCAACCCGTACTCTCCCGCCTGCACCACCTGGGTGTTGTCAATCTCCAGGTCGGGCAGCGCCTGCTGGATGGTGTTGAACGGCAGAGGGACTTGCTCCAGTTGCACTTCCTCGCGCACGCGCACTACCTGGATGATGTTCTCCTCAGGCAGGGGGGCGTCGTCTGCGGGCAGGCTGTAATCCGAACCTTGCAGGGTGACGCCGCTTTCGAGCAGGGCCTCGCCGACGGTTGTCGCTGTAGTGCGTGTAGTCAGGGATGCTTGCATGGTTTGGATCGTCACTTCCCGCGCCGGGGACCAGCGGGCTGTGAGCGCTGCCTCAGGCGGCGTTGACGCGCCGGGGTCGAGGCGGTCGCTGACGAAGAGAGGGATACCCTGCGCCCAGAGCACGCCGCCCAGCGTGGCCGCCGTTGAACGGTAGACGCGCGGCGAGCCGTTCTCGTCAAGGGTGATGCTGCGGGCGCGGCGAACCTGCAGGCTATGTGCTGGCGCCGGCGCCAACGGCTCGTCCAGGGCGATGGGCAGGCCATCGGATAGCAGAACGTCTTCGGGGGCGAGGGGGACGCCCGCCTCGGCCAGGATGATGACCGGGATGCGTTCGGCGGTCAGAATCATGCGCGTTTCCCCATCCACCAGCAAGGCGATCTGCGCCGCGCGCTGGATCGTCACCTGGTCGCCATCGCGCAGCCAGTGATTGAGCGCCGGTGTGATCTGATCGGCCTCCGTCAGCGAGATGCCGGCGCTTTTCAACAC
>WFTY01000091.1 GCA_015485245.1 Anaerolineales bacterium
CAATCCGCAATCCTTCCCGGCACTAAGGAGATAACTATGGCAACCAAAGTCACCGTTCCCCTCCTGGGCGAGGGCGTCGAAGAAGTCATCCTCAGCCGGTGGCTCAAGCAAGAAGGCGACCTGGTGGAGGAAATGGAGCCGCTGGTGGAAGTCAACACCGACAAGGTGGATACCGAGATCCCCGCGCCGGTAGCGGGCACACTACTCAAGATCGTCGTCGCTGAGGCGGGCGCCACCGTCCCGGTAGGCGCGGTGCTGGCCTGGATCGGCGAGGCGGGCGAAGCCATCCCGCAGGACGACCAGGAGGAGGAGCAGCCGTTGGAGACGACGCCCGCTCCCCCGACGCGCGCACAGGCTAAAGCCGTCCCCGAGGTCGCCGCGCCCCTTGCGGGAGAGTCCGCCGCGCCGCGCGGGTTCATCTCCCCGGTGGTCGCGCGCATCGCCGCTGAGCACGGCATTGACCTCTCGAAAGTCAAGGGCACGGGTCGCGGAGGCCGCATCACCAAAAAAGACATCCTGGCGTACATTGAGGGTGCTCCGGAATCACGTACACCAGTGTCACGTGTGCCTGCGCAAAAGAGATCGCTTCCTCACGTGACACCTGACACGCTAGCACGTGACACGTTAACACCCGGCACAGTCATCCCCCACACCGCGGTGCGGCGGCGAATCGCCGAGCACATGGTGATGAGCAAACGCACCTCGCCGCATGTGCTGACGGTGATGGAAGCCGACCTCTCCAGCGTGATCGCCCACCGTCAGGCCAACAAAGAGGTTTTTGCGCGCGATGGCATTAAGCTGACCTTCACGCCCTACTTCCTGCAAGCCATCGTCGCCGGGCTGAAAGCCTACCCGATGGTCAACGCCTCATGGAGCACAGAAGGTGTGATGCTGCACCGCGAGATCAACCTGGGGATGGCCACCTCTCTGGGAGAGGAAGGGTTGATCGTGCCGGTCATTAAGAGGGCGGACGCGCTCTCGCTACTGGGGATGGCGCGCGCCGTCAACGACCTGGCCGCCCGCGCTCGCGCCCACCAGTTGCAGCCCGACGAGGTGCGCGGCGGAACTTTCACCCTGACCAACCACGGCGTGAGCGGCTCGCTGTTCGCCTTCCCGGTGATCAACCAGCCACAGTGCGGCATCCTGGGGGTGGGCGCGATCCAGAAACGGGCCGTGGTGGTCTCCGACGCCAGGGGCAACGACGCCATCGCCATTCGCCCGATGGCGTATCTCTCCTTCGTGTTCGACCACCGCATCCTCGACGGCGCGCAAGCGGACTGGTTCCTGCAAAAAGTCAAAGACACGCTGGAAAACTGGGGATCATCCCCGGCCTAATGAGGGTGGTAAAATACAGCGCCGGTTCTACCGTTGAAGAGAAACAACCATGTCCCCAAAGAAGCCCATCCAATTCACCCAGCCCCGCGAGACGGTGGAGGCCCACCTGCCCGATGGACGCGTGCTCACCGGGCCGCGCGGCGCCACCGCCGAGGAATTCCTGAAAATCCTCCATGATGAAATCGCGGCGCCGATCGTCGGCGCGGTGATCAATGGGCAGCTGCGCGAGCTGACCTACCACCTGAACTACGACGTCCGCATCCGCCCGGTGACGATGGCCGAGGCCGACGGCATGCGCTTTTACCGCCGCTCGCTGACCTTCCTGCTGGAGACCGCCTTCCAGGAACTGTTCCCCCAGGCCATCCTAGCGGTTGACCATTCCATCGCCTCTGGCGGCTATTTCTGCCAGGTGTTCAACAGCCCGGCGCTGACCGAGCCGCAGCTTGCTGAACTGGAAGCGCACATGCGCCGCCTGGTGAAGGCCGACATCCCCTTCCAAAAGGAAAAAGTCCCGCTGGACGAGGCCATCGCCTATTTCAAGGCTGAGGGCCACCAGGACAAACTTAACCTGCTGGAACACCGCCAGAAGCCCTACTTGATCCTGTACAGCCTGGGCGACCACCGCGACTATCACCACGGGTACATGGTCCCCTCCACCGGCTACCTGGAATGGTTCAAGCTCTCCCCGATGGGGGATGGCTTTGTGCTGCAATTCCCGCGCCGCCATCGGCCCACGGAAATCCTTCCCCTGCCGGATTACTCCACCCTGCTGGGCACCTTCCGGCAATACGGCGACTGGCTGCAACGTCTGGGGATCGAGAACGTGGGCACGCTCAACCAGGCGATCAAAAACGGGCGCACGCAGAGCATCATCCTGATCTCCGAGGCGCTGCACGAGGGGCGCATTTCCGAAATCGCCAGCATGATCGCCGAACGCATCGAACAGGTGCGGGTGATCCTGATCGCCGGGCCGTCCTCTTCGGGCAAAACCACGTTCTCCAAGCGGCTGACCGTGCAACTGCTGGCCCGCGGCATCTCCCCCTTCCCTCTGGAGATGGACAATTATTTCGTCGACCGCGAGGACACACCGCGCGATGAGAACGGCGACTACGACTTCGAGACCATCAAAGCGCTCAACACCAGCCGCCTGGGAGAAGACCTGGCCGCACTGATCGCCGGTCAGCGGGTGCAACTGCCGCGCTACGACTTCCACAGCGGCAAGAGCGGCCCCGGCGAGGTGGTGCACCTGCGCCCCGGCCAGATCATCATCCTGGAGGGCATCCACGGCCTGAATCCGGAGCTACTGCCCGATTTCCCCATGGAGCAGACTTTCCGCATTTACGTCTCGGCGCTGACCCAGTTGAACCTGGACTGGCACAACCGCGTCTCCACCACCGATACGCGCCTGATCCGCCGCATCGTGCGCGACGCGCGCGAGCGCGGCTACAGCGCGCAGGATACCATCCGGCGCTGGGAATCGGTGCGGCGCGGGGAAAAGCGCTACATCTTCCCATTCCAGAACAACGCCGATGTGATGTTCAACTCAGCGCTGGTGTACGAACTGGCGGCGCTCAAGCCGCTCGCCGAACCCCTGCTGCGGCAGGTGCCCTTTGGCAAACCGGAACACATCGAAGCCAAGCGCCTGCTGGCGCTGCTCGAATGGTTCCGCCCACTGGAACCACACACCATCCCCGATAACTCCCTGCTGCGGGAATTCATCGGCGGCTCCATTCTCAAAGATTTCAAAATCTGGGGAGGCTGACGCCATGTCCTGGGAAAATCGCCTGATGCGCACTGTGCGCTGTCGCAATCAGCAAATCAAAGGCACGCTGGCAAACCTGCTCACCGCCATCGCCCAGGAGGGGGGCTCGGTGGGGGAAATCCGCCTGATTCAGGAGACCCACCAGACGGTGATCCGCGATATCGCCGTCTACGCCGACGACGAAGAGCAACTCGCTCGCGTGCTAAAGGCCATCGAAAACAACGCCGGCACACGCGTACTGGCGGTGCGCGATGAGGTGTTGGAACTACACCAGCGCGGAAAGATCGCCATCCGCAGCCGCTACCCGATCAACGACCTGGCAACCATGCGCCGCGTCTATACACCCGGCGTCGCCGAGGTCTGCCTGCGGATTGCCGATGACCTTTCGCTGGCGCGCCAATACACCGCCATCAGCCACCTGGTCGCCATCGTCACCGACGGCACAGCCATCCTTGGGCTGGGCAACATCGGCCCGGTGGCCGGGATGCCGGTGATGGAAGGCAAAGCCATGCTGATGGAATCGCTGGTCGGTCTTTCCGGCGTGCCGGTGCTGCTGGACACCACCGACACCGAGGCGATCATCGAGACCATCGCCAACATCGCGCCGACTTTCGCCGCCATTCAACTTGAAGACATCTCCGCGCCGCGCTGCTTCGAGATCGAAGAGCGCCTGCAAGCGCGCCTGAACATCCCAGTGATGCACGACGATCAACACGGCACCGCCGTGGTGACTACCGCCGCGCTGACCAACGCCTGCCGCGAGGCGGACATTGACCTGCACAAAGCGACGATCGGGCAAATCGGCCTCGGCGCGGCCGGTCTGGCCACCTGCGAAATGCTGATGACCTACACCGGCAATCCAGTGCTGGGAGCCGATCTGTCTGAGAATGCGCTGCGCCGCCTGGAACAGGCCGGCGGCAGGCCTGCCACGCTGGACGAGATCATGGCGC
>WFTY01000092.1 GCA_015485245.1 Anaerolineales bacterium
GCCACCTTCGACACCCGCCGTCAGGCCGAGGCCTGGGCCCGGCAGACCGAGGCGGACCTGGACCGTGGCGTCTTCGAACTCCGGGCCGACAAGTGCCTGGAGGCGCCCCTGGGCGAACTCCTGCAACGTTACGCCCGCGAGATCACGCCCCGCAAGCGCGGCAGCCGCAGCGAGGCCTACCGTCTTCGCATCCTCTCCCGCGATCCCATCGCCCGCTGTCCGCTGCGCGCCCTCACCGCCCGGGTGGTGGCCGCCTACCGCGACCGGCGCCTGGCACAGGTCAGCGGCTCCACCGTTCGCCGGGAACTGGCCGCGCTGTCCGCCGTGCTCAATCACACCATTCGGGAATGGGAGATTCCCCTGCCGCAGAACCCGGTCGCGGCCATCCGCAAGCCGCCGGAGAACCCCGCCCGCGAACGCCGCCTGCGGCCCGGCGAAGAAACCCGCCTGCGCGCCGCCATGCGGGCCGAGGTCCGCCGCGACGCGGCCGGCCGCTTCGCGCCGGGCTGCCGCAACGGCTGGCTCGAGCCCATCTTTGACCTGGCCCTGGAAACCGCCATGCGGCGCAGCGAAATCCTCGCTTTACGCTGGGAAAATGTGGACCTCCAACGGCGAACCGCCAGAATCCCCCTGGCCAAGAACGGTACCGGCCGCACCATCCCGCTCTCCTCCCGGGCCATCGCCGTGCTCAAGACCCTGCCGCGCCTCGACGAGCGCGTGTTTCCCGTCACCGACAACGCCGTCAAACTGGCCTGGCAGCGCGCCGTAAAACGCGCCGGAATCCGCGACCTGCACTTCCACGACCTGCGCCACGAGGCCACGAGCCGACTGTTCGAGAAGGGCCTGCAGCCCATGGAGGTCGCTGCCATCACCGGGTACCGAGACCTCCGGATGCTGATGCGCTACACCCACCTCCACGCCGAGAACCTGTTGCAGAAGCTGGGCTAAACCAGCGGCCGCCGACGCTATCGCTGTGAGGAAGCTGGCGTGTGGCCCATCTCTGGCGTGCGCGGCTTCTTGAACTCGTCCCAGGCGTAACGGGTGACCTTCTTTGTCGCCTTCTTCTTGCCGCCAGCGGTGGATTTAGCTGCTGCCTTTTTTGCCGTGGCCTTTTTCTTTACGGGCATGGCCGGTGTGGTTCCTCCTGATTCTCCAAATTTACGGCTACTCGATATGCCACTTGTTGACGATGTTACGCAAAGCGTTTAGCTGCCCGTCGGTGAGGGATCCCCGCTGCTGGAGTCGCTCGCGCATGGCCTCGACAAAAGACCGGTCGAAATTTTCATGTGACTTAGCCCACTTGAGTATCTTGTCAATCAGCGCTTGCGCCTCGTCCTCTGGCTCTACCCTGGTATCGGTTCCAGGCGCATTGCCCTCCGCCGCTTCCGTGCCGCCGCCCGACGGGTTCGGGATTGCCTCGCCGCCCGTGCCACCTGTACTACCGCCCCGCAGCCCGTTCGCCTCCAGAAACGCCTCGACGGTGTTGTAGGCGTTCAGGAACAATGGGCTGCCGGAAAATGACAGCGGGCTCACCGGCCCAATGGTCATGAATGAGTACTGGCGGCTGGCGATGTCAAAGGCGGAGTGGGGATCGCGGAATAGCTGGTACAGGTCCAGCGCCGTGCCGGACGATCCCACCAGTTGGCGCAGCGACTGGAATTCCTGGCCCAGCCCCAAGCCAAAACCGAAGAAGAAGATACGGAGCTGCTGGAGGATCTCTGAATGGAGGCTCGACAACGTCTGGCTGATAAACAGCCAGCCCAGCCCGTACTTGCGAGTGGTTCGTGCCGCATCAACCAGCACGCTTCGCACACCCCGCGCCGCATCGTCATCCCGCGGCAGCTCGCGCGGAGCCAGGCGATGTGCCTCGTCGATTACCACCAAGGTATTCAGGCTTTCACCTTCCTTGTAGAAGTGCTCGGCGCTTTGGCTCAGACCATCGAGCAGCCGCTTGATGACCAACGACTGGATCTTGTCGTTCCAGAACAGCCCATGTGCCTGTTCACGGGACAGGTCGATGACAAGTATTGGCCGGTTGGCGACATTGGTGCGCAGCAGATCGCTCAAGGCACTGTTGATGCTCTTGGCGCCTTCCCTGTCTTCCCGAAACAAGGTTGCCACGGGTTCCCAGTAATCGGAGTAAAAATCATCCGGATCGGATTCTTCCAGTGTTGCATTGAAACGCTCACGCGAGTTCTGGGTTCGATAGAATATTCTCTGGTTGCGTTCGTCACCGAGTATTTCCCAGGCTCTGTCAAACGATTCGCGCTTGTGAAGGTCTTTCAGTTTGACATTCGACCTCTTGAGTTGATCAGCCAACCTGCCGCAGGCCAGTTCCCTGTTTTCCCCCTTTGGGATGGTAAGCTGCTCGAAGAAGGGCGACTCGAACAGGATTTGCTCGAACAGCTCCCAGCGGTCAAGCACCAGATTGCATACTGTCAACACGATCGATTGCTTGCCCATGTTTCGCGCGATGTCGCCCACCGGCAAGGCAAACTCACTACGTGCGCCGCGTGCCGGACGCATGTCTTGCGCGAACTCGCCCTGTGGGTCAATCACCAGCAGGGCCATCTTCGGGTAGCGCGCATAGGCCAGTAAGATCATCTTCGCCAGAACCGACTTGCCGGACCCCGTCTTGCCGAAGATGCCCAAGTGGTAGGCCTCGCCGGCGCCTTCCGGGCCGGTATCGAAGTGCTTGAACCAGAGCGGCAAGCGGGGTTTGGAGCCGTACACGTGGCCGAGGTAGAAAATCTGCTCGCGGTAGGGGCACAGCACCTCGTCCAGCACCTCGTCGGTGACGATATGGATGGGCGTGCCCGTCGATGGCACAGTGCCGAGGATGCTCGGTTCGTAGCCAGCCGGGCCACCGGCCTTGAACACGGCACTGATGATCATCTTGCCGAGGTGCGTGTCTTGTCGTTCGCTGACCGCGTCCACCCGGCCCCGCTGACGGATCAGGCTGCGCATGGTGGGGTCCTCGTGCCAGACATTGCGCAACTGCACCTCGGTGATCTGCCCAAGCGCATAGTGCGGCGCGGTGTCCTGCACGTAACGGAACAAGGCCAGCTCGCCGACCAGCTTGCGCGCCACGGCGCCGCCCAGCACGTCGAGCGCCAGTTCGGATGTCGAGGACGGAGAACCGATCACGCCCAGACGTTCGGTTCGGTCCACTATCGCATCAAGTTCCGGGTTCTTGTCGTCCATCGTTCACGCCCCACTTTCGCTCCGGTAACCGTGCATGGCGAAGAACACCTCGCCGATGTCGCCGTCGTACTTCTCCGAGACGCGCTGCGTGGCGACCTGGCGAAAGGCCGGCACGGCGCGAGCCAGGGACTTCACGGTGCGGTCGGCCAGATAGATAGGGTAAGGCTCGAGCATGGCCGGGGTGGCACACTGGCTGCGCAGCCCCTGAATCACGGTGGCGAGCCGGTGGGGGTTGCGCGCCACGGAGGCGGCCGTCTCGACGCGCAGTGCTGGGAGCCAGTCATGCGGCTTGTAGTAGAAGACGTATACCTGTTCCAGTGCGTCGACGATGTCATCTGCGAGCGGCGCCACGGCCTGCTTGATATCGGATGGCAGATGGTCGATGTTCAGGTGCCATTGTCCGTGCCGCTCCAATGGCAGTGGTTTCGTAAGTTCACCGGGCTTCAGTATCAGCGTCAGCAGGCCGCGATCATCGTGATTTTCGGGCCAGCCGAGGCGCTGCCCGATCTCGCGCCGGGTGGAATACTTGGGGAGCGCGATGAACTGGCGGTCGGAACGTTCGGAACGCAGCAGCGTGTTGTACGCATCCAGATATGCCTTGCTATTCTTGAGAAATCCCTCAGCGCACTTTAGAGCCGACCCCGGAGCGGTATTCAACGCCTGGTTGAAGTAGATAATTGGCAGAGTGAAACTGCCGTCAATCATGACCAGATCATGTGGCGCCTGCTGCGCGAGACATAGCTCATTGCCAACCATCACCGCGCGCAAAACGGTGGCGGTTTCGGCGTGGTGGACCTCCGTCTCAACGTAAGTCGTATGGCGGGGTTCCTCCCAGTGCCGAGTCTCCGACGGCGGCGTGAGTCCCTCGACGATAACGGCGGCAGCTGCGACCAAATCGATGGTCAGTAGCCGCTCGATGGCATAGGAGCCATCGGTGGCGCAGGTCGTCGGGATCGGCGGCGCGCCAAGACTATGCTCGGTCAAGATGAGCTCATGTTCGTCGAGTTTTTCCCGCAGCATTTTGCGCTGTCCACGTATCCCGGAGAATGTCGCCAACAGACGGTTACCGACTTCCGCGGTTTGCTCCAGCACCTCCTCGACGAGGGCGGCAGGCAGATCGGCAAAAGGTGTCGGGTCGTTTGACATGGTGATTCCTATGAGCGGTGCCAAAGACGGTAGCTTTCCCGCGAAAACTCCCGGTAGCGCGCATCGCGCCGGGCCCTAGGCAAGAGCCAGCGCTCCCGGAACGCCTCGAACAGGTCAGCGGCCGGGCGGTGGAACCAGCGTAGCCGCTGGTGCTCGCCGCGCAGGAACTCCCTGGTATTCTGCGCCAGTGGAGCAACAAAGACCTCGCGCTGCACGCCATGATAGATCAGGTCTGTCTTCAGACCGAGCTCGGGCAGGGCCTTGCGGATGATCTCGCGCCGGTTGCGAAAGCCAGTACCCCAACGACTATTCTTGGCGGTGGCGATGCAGTTCTGTTCCGCGAAGGCGCGCAAGTCCTGGTAGACGCCATTGGAGAAATGAAACTCGCCTGATCCCCGGGTGAAGCCGACGCTATGGAACGCCAGGTGACCATCAAGACGCAGTCGGTTGTACAGGGAAGATCGACCCAACGCGGAGGTGGTTGTGACAAGAGCGAGGCGACCGTCATGGACATCCCCTGTAATCAGCGTTTCACGACCGCCGTACTTGCGTTTGACTGCATGTCGCACTTCATCACTGGTCGCCAGCAGCGCCACCAGCTTACCGCACAGGAGTTGCGAGTAAGGCGGCACGGCCCCCAAAACAAAGGCATCCATGACCGCGCGGATGCGCGCACGACGATCGCCCTGTGTCCAGCCGACCCAACGATCCCGTGGACCCAGCGCGAATACCGGGTCACCAAGCCCCAATATGCCGATGAGTTTGTTATTGAATTCGTCGACAACCAGAAAACGAACACGACGCCCGTAACCAGCAGATACCGGGATGCTCCAGTGCAGGCGCGCGTAACGGAACAGCAGTTCTTCTTCGCTATTAGGCAATACTTCGATCAGGCGCGGTGACAAGCGTGTCGGATCTACTTCCTCTCCATTGGCAATCTGTTTGAGCAATCGCGGTTCGTGCCGCTCGAGCCCGGCTCTGGCCTGCTCAACCCGATGCGCCACAGCTGCTGCGTGAGCCCGTCGAATGGCAGCCTTGTCCGCCGGGTTCGGCAGTGCGACCTCACCCCGCGAGACCGAAAAACCCTGTGCGCGAAGAGATCTCAACACACGATTGCGGAGCTCCGCCGGATCAATCTCCCATACGGTTGATTCGTTATCCATACCGTCCCTTTGATGATCCCATCCTTACTCAGACCATGCCCATACCCGCGCTACACAACCGGCATAATCGCAGGCTTCGCAGCGTTTTTCCCCGGCCTTGCATCCAGAACACCCCTGCGCAGTGCATCTACTGCCTTTCTCACCTTGTCCTTTACATCATCCAGAAACTCTTCGTCAATCGCACGTGGCTTTCGCTTGCGCTCATCCAGGTTGTAAATCTCGACGGAACCAGCGTTTCGCCCCGTTAGCTCCTGATAACCTGGTGCGTAGATATTGCAAAGCCCCTGAATGTTTGGACACTGTGTTGCAATGATAAGCCGCCACGGGATTTCGGGATGCGCCTTTCGGATTTCCTCCGGAACATGCGTGGCCGCCTCGCCGATCAGCTCCAGATTACACAGTGTCGCATCATAGGTCCGGCGGTCGGTAACAAAAGCCGCCTGATCGAGCCCCTTGGTGTAATCCAGCACATTGCGGGCGAAACGTTCCATGTCGCCAATGTAAAACCGCCATTCCCTTTGCCCCTTGTCAGACATGGATGGCCTCGCGCTCCACGTATGGCCGCAACTCGGGACGCAAGGCCTTGTCCGTAACCAGATCCACGGGCCGGCCGAGGAGGTCTTCCAGATAGAACTGCAGTCCGAAATAACGCGCGGACGTCGCCGGCCCATCGAAGCGCACCAGGATATCGATATCGCTCTTGCCGGTTGCCTCACCC
>WFTY01000093.1 GCA_015485245.1 Anaerolineales bacterium
GTATGATGGCGTCACTTTCCACCGCGTGCTCCCTGGTTTTATGGCGCAGGCGGGCGATCCCACAGGGACGGGGTTGGGCGGCCCTGGTTATGCTTTTGCCAACGAGGTTACCGAGCGTTTGACCTTTGATCGCGCCGGCTTGCTGGCGATGGCCAACTCCGGCCCTGATACCAACGGCAGTCAGTTCTTTATTACCTATGGGCCGGCGCAGCACCTTAACGGCGGTTATACGATCTTTGGGGAGGTGATTGACGGCATGGATGTGCTCAACGCGCTGACGCCGCGCGACCCCTCTCAGGGCGGCGACCTGCCCCCGGGCGACATCATTCTCACCATTAAGATTGACGAGCGTTAGCCCGCCCCTGGCCCTGCGAGGCTTTTATGGCCTTGGGGGGGCTGAAACGCGCCCCGTTGCGGCTTTCTCCTATCGCGGCTATAATCCCCCCCATATCTCCTTTTGGAAGGAAGCCCTGTAATGGATTTAATCAAAACGTTTCTTGATTTTGTGCTTCACCTGGATACCCAGTTAAGCGCGATCATCGCTCAGTATGGCGCCTGGACATACGGGATTCTGTTTTTTATTGTCTTTATGGAGACCGGCTTTGTGGTCACGCCGTTTTTGCCAGGCGACTCGCTGCTCTTTGCCGCGGGAAGTTTCGCCGCCCTGGGTTCGCTTAGCCCCTGGGTGTTGATCGGCTTATTGTGGATCGCTGCTTTTCTGGGTGACACAGTGAATTACTGGATTGGTCATTACGTCGGCGAACGCGCTTTCAGCGGGGAGATCCGCTGGCTGAAGCAGGAGTACATGGAGCGCACTCAGAAATTCTACGACAAGCACGGCGGGAAGACGATTTTTCTGGCGCGCTTTGTGCCCATCATCCGCACCTTTGCTCCCTTTGTGGCTGGGGTGGGGAAGATGCGCTATGGCTATTTCATCACCTACAACATTGTCGGCGGCCTGGTTTGGGTGAGCCTCTTCACGCTGCTGGGGTTCTACTTTGGCAATCTGCCCTTTGTGAAGAAAAACTTTGAATTGGTGATCCTGGTGATCATCGCGATCTCTTTCATCCCGCCGGTAATGGAGTTTCTGAAGGCGCGCAAAGAGATCAAGGCCAGCGCCGAGGCTTAATCCACAAAAGGCGCACGTCGAATGGGGATTGGCCCGGATTTACCGGGCTTTTTTTCTTTTATGACATACACCGCGGTTGTGCTCATTATCGCCTCTGCTGTCATGCACGCGGGATGGAATTTCGTCAGCAAACGGCAGCAGCCTTCGTTGGCATTCTTTCTGGCAACATCGCTTTCCGGAGCACTGCTCGTTTCCCCAGTGTTGGTGATTTATCGCGACCTCTTACCTTTGATTCCAGGCTCTGTGTGGGTGTTCGTCGCCGCGACGGGCGTTGCGCAGGCGATTTACTACGCTGGTCTGGCGGGAGCTTATCGTCAAGGCGATATCTCCCTGGCTTACCCGCTTGTGCGGGCGTTGCCTGTGTTGTTTGTAGCTGTTATTCGTCTGGGGATAGGGAGCGGTGGGGCAATTAGCGTGTTGAGCATGGGAGGGATGCTGCTCATCGTCGTCGGTTGTGTTTTGCTGCCGATGGATGGATTCCGTGCGTTCCGCTGGCGCGCTTATCTGGATGGCGTTTATCTCATGGCGTTGATCGCGGCCATTGGAACTACCGCCTACACGTTGATCGATGATCATTCCTTGGCACAGCTGCGCCGCCTGCTGGGTGCACACTTCTCGATTGGGCAAATCACAGTGCTGTACGTTTCTATGCAAATCAGTAGCACGGCTTTGGTATTAGGGGTGGGCACGCTGCTGATCCCTGCGGAGCATCGTCAGCTCGGCGTGATGCTGCGTCACCGGTCTCAAATTCTGTTGAGTGCGGTCACCGGTCTGGTGATTATGCTGACTTATGGATTGGTGCTTGCTGCGATGGCATACGTGCGCGACGTGAGTTACGTGGCTGCGTTTCGCCAGTTGAGCATCCCGCTAGGGGCGGTGCTGGGGATGACGCTGGGTGGCGAGCCGCACCCAGCGCCGAAACTGGCGGGTATTGGGGCGGTGGTCGCGGGCTTGGTGCTGGTGGGCCTAGGTTGAAGACCGCAGACGGCGGGCGCGGGCTGTTGTCCACGGCCCGCCGTCATTAGCGGCACAGGTTTACGGTGTTAATTGTAGATGGTTCTCCGCGGCGTTCTCCACCGCAGTACGATCCCACTGCATGGGGTGATACTGGATCAGCCGCCAGGGATCAGCCATATCGACATAGTTGGGGTGGTAAGGATGTCCTGACTGGCCAGTGGTGTGCATGGTGAACGAATTTTGCAGGTTGCTCAAATCCACGATCATGCGCATGGATGGCAACCAGTCTACCTGATAGCCTTCCAGCGTGTTCCAGCCGGTGGCGTTGATGATCGAACCGCCGCCTGAGGTGGGGAAGGGGCCGCGGTTGAAGGCGTTCTTGATGAAGGGGAAGTTGCTCATCACGGCGTGTTCGAAGGTGATGGTGTGCAATTCGCCCCAGGCCCAGTTGGCCGGGTCTTTGCCCTGGAGTTTGGTCAGCTCTTTGTAGGCCGCGGCGAAGGCGCGCTGGAAGATGGCGTCGCGATCTTCGACTTCCTCAGTCGCCTGATCGTCCCACCAGGCGGCATCCGGCTGCTGGGCCAGGATGCGCATTACTTCCATGTCCCGGCTGCTGCCATCCGGCCAGAAGAACTCTGGCAAATCGTCGTTGAAGGTCTCAGCCAGCAGGTGTCTCCAGAAGACGGCGAACAGTGCCGCAGGGGCGGAGTCCATGTACATCTGATAGTCCCAGCCCTCGAAGATGGCGCGCGCGGCTTCCAACCTGGCGTCGCCCAGCGGGACCTGCATCAGGATTGGCAGCAGGTCCTCGGCGATCAACATGCGGTTGTCGCCCTGCATCTTTTGGATGTACTCGATGCTGATCGGGCCGGGGGCGTTTTCGATCAGGTCAACCACAGCCTGGGCGCGCTGTCCATAGGCCCACTGGCGCGAGATGCTGTAGGGATATTCCGGCCCAACCACGGCGTTGTTGGCGGTGGCGATGTAGCCCTCCGGCGGGTTGAAGGCGAAAGGCAGTTCCTCAAAGGGGATGTAGCCTTGCCATTCGTACTCGCCGGTCCAGCCGGGGACGGGCAGCATACCGTCGTGCCCTTCGGCGCGCAGCGGGATGTTCCCCGGCATCTGGTAGCCGATGTTCCCTTCCACGTCGGCGTAAATCAGGTTTTGGGCGGGTACGACGAAATCGCGGGCCGCGGCGCGAAAATCTTCCCAGTTCTGGGCGCGATTGAATTGCCAGATGGCGCAGAACACACAGGAAGGCTCCAGCGCCGTCCAGCGCACCGCCAGGGCGTAGTTCTCCGGCACCTCGATGCCCACGTCCTCGGCGAAGGTTTCCAGGCCGTAGTCCTCAGTGATGATCGGCCCGTGGCGCGTCAGGCGGACGGTGTGTTCGATGGTCTCGCCGCCGGCGACTTGAATCTCCTCAGTGATGATCTCCATATCCACCCATTTGCCCTGGTATTCGTATTGGTTGGGGTTGTCGGGGTTGATCTTTTCGATGTAGAGATCCATCACATCGGGGCCGACGTTGGTGAAGCCCCAGGCGATGCGGTCGTTATGGCCGATGATCACGCCCGGCGTCCCGGCGAAGGAGAAGCCGGTCAGCTCGATGGGGCATTCGGCGGTTTTCTCCACACAGTGCAGGCCGACCTCGTACCAGATGGAGGGCATCTGCGCGGCGAGGTGGGGATCGTTGGCCAGCAATGGCATGCCGGTGTCGGTTAACTCACCGGAGATCACCCAGTTGTTGGAGCCGATCTCATCCACCCCTGCACCACTCAGCGCGTCCAGAGCAGTGAACTGGCGGTAGACCTCGCTCAGCGCCGGGTGAATGGCGCCCATCAGGGTGTTTTCGCCGCCGGGCAGGGCGGAAGACTCTTTGGTGATGTGCGGGTGGTTGACGATCACCGGGCGGTCTTCTGGGTAAGGCGGGTAAAGGAAATCCACCTGTTCTGGGGTCAGGTCTTTGAGCAGCATGGCGCGGTCGATTTCGGTGCCCATGTTGCCGCGCAGATCCCAGGCCATGGCTTTCGCCCAGGTCATTGTGTTGAGCGGCGTCCAGGGCTGGGGTTCGTAGCCGCTGTTGAGCAGCGGCAGGAAGGCGTATTCCAGCGCCAGCGCGGTGCCGCCGTGCTCGGCCAGGTAGGCGTTAACGCCTTCGGAATAGGCGTCCAGGATGGCGCGCGATTCGTCGTCCAGAAGCGCCAGCTCCTCCCTGGCGACGCGTTCCCACCCCAGGGTGCGCAGGAACTTATCGGTGTCTACCAGGTTTGGCCCCAGCAGCTCGGAGAGCCGCCCAGCGCCCTGGTGCCGCCAGAAGTCCATCTGCCAGAAGCGATCCTGGGCGTGCACATAGCCCTGGGCGAAGAACAAATCGTGGGTGGTGGTGGCGTAGATTTGCGGCACGCCGTAGGCATCGCGGTAGATGTCTACCGGGCCATCGAGGCCGGAGACCTGCAATGTGCCGTCAACCTGCGGGAAGGATTCGGTCGCTTTTTGCTGCGTCCAGCGCGGCCCGTAGAGCGCGCCGACGACGGCGAAGATGGCGAGGATGATGACCACGCCAATGAGGACGCGGATGAGGATACGTTTGAGCATGGGGGAAGCCTCCTTTGGGGGAATTAGGGGAATGGGTGATGGGGTAATTTGGATGCTTGGGTGAGTGGAAAGCCAACCGATGCAACCAATGAACTAAGCAGCAACGACGAAGGCGATGGCATGGCTGCGGCTGTGGCTTATGCTGAGCGACCAGGTGTGCAGCCCGAGTTCGTCTGCCAGGCGTTGCGCTGCGCCGTGAAGAATCAACACCGGCGCGCCGCGGCCGTCACGCAGGATTTCGATTTCGCACCATTGTACCTCACCAATGCCGCAGCCCAGAGCTTTGGCGACCGCTTCTTTGGCGGCAAAGCGGGCGGCCAGGGAGGCGTGATTGCCGCCGCAAAGCTCCAGTTCGCCGGGGGTGAATACGCGGCGCAAGAAACGCTCTCCGTGGCGGGAAACCGCCGCGGCAATGCGCTCAATCTCGATCAGGTCTACACCGCTGTGTAAGAGCATTCGCACACCCACGATACAATTATTTCGTTTGCCTCGCTCAGAAGGTGGCAGGCAAACGGCCGTTGACAGTTGTTTGTTCTGCGCGCGTCCCGCAGAAAGGGCAGATTCAAGGGCCGGCGACGGCGATGCCCAGTCGGTCGGGGTGCAGGTAGCGGCGGGCGGTTGAAAGCACGTCTTCCGGTGTGACGGTACGCACCAGGTCGGCATAACGGAGATAGTAATCCAAACCCAGGTCGTAACGCTCCAGGTTGACCAGCGCACTGGCGACGCCGCCGTTGGATTCCAGCGCCAGCGGCAACCTCCCGATGAAGTTGGCCTGGCTGTCGGCCAGTTCGTTTGCCTCTACCGGTTGGCTCACAAAGCGAGCGATCTCGGCGCGGATCAAGTCGATGGCCTTGTCCACGTTGGCCGGGTTGACCCCGGCGCTGACCGACCACGGGCCGGGGCCGATGCCCGCGCTCAACGAGCTGTAAGCGTAGTAGGCCAGCCCGGCGCGCTCGCGCACCGCGTCGCCGATGCGCCCCATCATGCCGAACTGCCCCAGCACGCTGTTTCCCAGCGCGGCGGCGAAGAAATCGGGGTCTTTGCGGCGCGGGCCGGCGGCCCCCATGACGATATCGGCCTGTACCTTGCCAGGAATGTGCACTTCGCGGCGTTCTTCTTTTTCCAGAGAAGCCACAGGCGGCAGTTCAGGAGGGGCGGGCTGCTTGGGGTTGCTCCAGTCTCCCAGGGCGGCGCGCACGCCCTCCACGGCGGCCTCGGGGGTCACTGCCCCGGCGATGGCGATCACCATCCCGCGTGGCCCGTAGTGACGGGCGTGATACGCGACCAGGTCCTCGCGGGTGATCGCTTGAACCGTCTCTGGCCAGCCGTCTTCGGGTCGGCTGTAGGGGTGGTTTGCATAAATGATCTGATCGAAGGTCAGCGAGGCCATGTCGCTGGTGTCCTGCGAGCGCAGGGTGAGGCCGGTGAGCAATTGGGCGCGCAGGCGTTCCACCTGTTTTTGGGGGAAAACGGGCTGGCGCAGGCTCTCGGCGAGCAGTTCAAGCAGCAGGGGCAGGTCTTCGGCCAGCGCCTTGCCGCCGAAGCCGGTGGTGTGCGTGGCGCTGTTGAATCCCAGGCTGGCGCCGGCGCTTTCCAGGGCGTCGAAAATGGCCTGAAAATCGCGCTGCGCCGTGCCGCGCATCAGCGCCGAGGCGACGAAGTCGGCCAGCCCCAGTTTCTCGTCCGGGTCGTAGAGCGCTCCGGCGTGCAGGTAGCCGTTCAGCGCCACCGAGGGGCTGTTGAAGTTGGAGCGCACTAGCACCACGATGCCGTTGGGCAGCTCGACGCGGGTGATGTCTTCCGGGCCGGGCAGGGAGGAATGCGTTGGATGCTTCATGCGGCGGCCTCCTTGGTTTTCCCGTTAGCGGGGAGGTAGGTTCCCACCACGCGCTTCTGAGGCAGCAGGTACGTCTGGGCGATGCGCTGCACCTCTTCGGGCGTGACCGCGGCCAGGCGGTCGAGGTAGCTGGTGAACCAGCGGTAGGAGGCGAACATCTCGGTGAACCCCATCCAAAAGGCCTGGTTGGTGATGCTCTCCGATCCGTAGGCGAAGAGCGCGCGCGCCTGCTTGACGGCGCGCGCCACCGCCTGCTGCGCTGGCGGGGTGTCCTGTAGCCGGTGGATTTCGTCATCCAGCGCGGCGAGGAGCGCCTCTGCTTGTCTCTCGGGGCGAAGCGTGATGGTGATGCGGTAGCCGAAGGGGTCGATGGTGGCTGGCAGGCTGCCGTGCACGCTGACGGCCAGATCGCCCTCCACCAGGCGGCGGTACAGGCGCGAGGTCTTGTTGGAGATGCCTCCGCCGAACATGTTCAGCCCGGTGGGGCCGGTGAGTAGGCTATCGAGCACCAGGAAGGGGAAGAAATCGGGGTGTTCTGCCTGCGGCGTGCGGTAAAAGAC
>WFTY01000094.1 GCA_015485245.1 Anaerolineales bacterium
GCATGGACATCCGCACGCTGGATCTGGAGGCTTACCGCAATCAGTTGGGGATCGTTTCCCAGATGCCCTTTTTGTTTTCGGGTACGGTGGCGGAGAACATCGCCTACGCCTGCCCGGATGTGGCGCGTGAAAAAATCGAACGCGCCGCCCGGCAGATCGGCGGCGGTGAATGGCTGGAGACCTTGCCCAACGGCCTGGATACCCCGGTGGGGGAGCGCGGCAGCCTGCTTTCAATGGGGCAGCGCCAGCTGGTCTCGCTGTTGCGGGTGCTGCTGCGCCGCCCGGCGATCTTTATCCTGGACGAAGCCACCGCCAGCATCGATCCTTTCACCGAGTGGCAGATCCAACAGGCGTTGGAGATGATCCTGGCGAACAGCACTGCTATTTTGATCGCCCATCGCCTCTCGACCGTCAAGGCGGCGGATCGCATCATTGTGCTGCAAAACGGCCATATCATCGAGGAAGGAGATCACGCCGCGCTGATGGCCGCGGGCGGGCACTATGCCGAGCTGTACAACACCTACTTTCGCCATCAAAGCCTGGCGTATGCCGAAGGGGCGCGCGATGCCTTCGCTTGATTGCATGCCAAAGGGCGCGCCGGTGAACGCCAGCATCCCGAAGGCTTCTGCGTTCCCTTTAAGGTTAAACATTGACGTTCGTTCCCCTCGCTCGTACAATTGATGCATGATGATCAAAGCCCGCCCCGAAACGCAGGCGCTGCCTCTCTCCCAGGCGGGAGTGTCCGCACGTTTAATGACGTACTTTGTCGCCGCTTATCAGGCTATCGGGGTGATCGTGTTGCTGGGGCTGATCTTCCTGGCGTTTCAGTGGCGGGGGACGCCGTTCCTGGGGGCGTTTGTGGAACACACCTTAATGGTCAACACTATCGAGCCGGTGCGAGAGGGTAGTTGGAACGCCCGCGCGGCCGGCCTTGTTTTTGGCGATGTGATCACCGCCCTCGACGGCGAAGCCGTGCGTTCCCATCATCAACTAATCCAGATGTTGCGCGCCCATCAGGTGGGCGACGGGGTTGTGGTGACCGCCCAAAGCCTCAGCGGCGCCGAGAAAACTGTGTCGGTTGTTTTGCAGCGTTTCCCGACCGTTGATTTCCTGGCTTATATGGTCGTCCCCTGGGTGCTGGGCGCGGCTTACCTGGCCTGCGGTTTGTGGGTGTTCAGCCTGCGCTATGCTGATGCGGCTGGGCGCATCTTCGCCCTGCTCACCGCCGCGGCGAGCATCGCCATCGCCGGGTTGATTGACATCCATACCTTTAACCGCATGACGCATCTGTGGACGGTCAGCATGGCGCTGGCCGGCGGGGCGTTTGTCCATTTGGGCTTTGTCTTTCCGCGCGAGTCGCGCCGCCTGAAGCGCTGGCCGTTCCTTGCCTGGATGGGCTATGCCGCCGCGTTGGGGTTGATCGCCTGGGCGTGGCCGACTTTGTTTGATACCGCCCATCCGCGGGCGTATATCCTCCCCTGGCGGGCGATTTTCGTGTTGCTGGGGGGCGGGTTGCTGTTCTTCATTGCGGTGGTCACGCTGCGGCGCTTCACCTCTGAATCGCCGCTGTTGCGCCAGCAGGCGCGCATCATCCTGTTGGGGGCGTTGTTTTCCTTTCTGCCGCTGGCTGCCTGGTTCCTGAGCACGGCGGCGCGCCCGGAAGCGCGTTTTTCTACCTTCTTATTGTTGCCGCTGGTTTTCTTCCCCGTGGCGGTGACATATGCCATTTTGCGCTATCGCTTGCTGGACACCGATTTTCTCTTCAGCCGGTTTATCCTTTACGTGATCCTCAGCGCGGTGGCTGTTGGGGGATATGCCTTGCTGGTCAGCGGTTTGGGGTTGATCGTCAGCGCGGTGATCCAGCCCAACCCGCTGGTAATGGGGGCGGTCTTCTTCCTCCTGGCATTGTTGCTGGACCCGCTGCGCGCTTACCTGCGTTGGCTGGTGGATACCGTCTTCTTCCGCGGGCGGCGCGCCTACCAGGAGCGTCTGCGCCGCTTCGGGCAGGATCTCAGCCCGGCGATGGAGCTGGCTGACATCACCCGCCTGCTGCGGCGGTACATTAATGAAAGTCTTTCTCCCGCGCAGGCGCACATCTTCTTGCCAGACCCGTTGAGCGATTATTTCGTCGCTGCAGCCGGGCCGGATGGCGAATCCACTTCCGGCCTGCGCTTTGGGCGCAACGCCGCCCTGCCGAAGATGCTGGAGCGCAGCAAGGTTTATCTGTTTCTGGGGGAGCGCGGCGAGCTGCCGCCCGCCCTGCAGGGCGAACGGGCGCGCATCGCCTTGCTGGGGGCGCAGGTTTTTGTGCCCTTGACCGGGCGCGAAGAACAGTTGATCGGGTTCATCGCCCTCACGCCGCGACGCTCTGGGGAACCCTACACCACGCAGGATATGGAATTCCTCTCCGCGCTGTGCGACCAGGCGGCCATCGCCATTGAGCGCATGCAGGTGATCCTTGACCTGGAGCGGCGCGTGGAAGCGATGAATGTGTTGATGCGCGTGGCTGAGGGTATCAACGTCACCCCGCGCTTCGATGACATCCTCGAGTTGATCTACGCCCAAACCAACCGCCTGATCCCCACGCGTGATTTCTGGGTGCTGCTTTATGATGAGCCGCGCCAGCTCTATCAGTTTGCCTTTTACCTGGAAGACGACCTGCGCCTGCTGGAGCATGAAAACCGTCCGGTTAAAGCCGGTGAAGGCCTGACGCGCGCCGTTGTGCAAACCAGCCGCCCGATTGTGACCGAAGATTACGCCCAGGAGTGCCGCAAGCGCGGCTTCCTGCCGCTGGTGGATGGGTTGTACGCCTGGATGGGCGTGCCGCTGAACGCCGGCGCGCAGACCATCGGCAGCCTCAGCCTGGCCAGCCGCGACCCCACCGTAGTCTACACCGCCGAACAGGTCAATTTGCTGCAAGCCATCGCCGACCAGGCCGCCGCGGCGATTGTCAAGGCGCGCCTGTTGGAGGAGATGGAGCGGCGGGCGCGCCAGTTGAGCCGTTTGAATGAGATCGCCCGCAGCCTGACTTCCACGCTGGAGATCAACACGCTCCTCAACCAGATTCTCGATAGCGCCATTGATATGCTGAACTGCGAGGCTGGCACCCTCTTTCTGGTGGACGAGAACACCGGCGAGCTGGTCTTTGAGGTGGTGGCCGGGCCGGTGGCGCACGAACTGATCGGTCAACGACTGGCGCCGGGGACGGGGCACGTCGGCCAGGCGGTCATCAGCGGCCAACCGGCAGTCGTCAACCGCGCCTATCGCACCGAAGAGTGGGATAGCGAAGCGGACGAAAAGACCGGCTTTGAGACGCGCGATCTGTTGCTGGCCCCCATGCAGGTGCAGAAAAAAGTGGTCGGTGTGATTGAACTCATCAACCGCCGTGACCGGGCGCCCTTCACCTCGGACGACATGGAATTGTTGATGGCCTTCGCCGGGCAGGCTGCCGTGGCTTTGGAGAACGCCCGTCTTTACACGCTCACCGACCAAAAGCTGGCGGCGCGCGTGGACGAGCTTTCGGTGATGCAGCGCATTGACCGGGAGTTGAACACCAGCCTGGATATCCGCCGTGCCATGCGCATCACCCTGACCTGGGCAATGCAGCAGTCCGGTGCCGATGCCGGATTGGTAGGCGTGGTGGATGACGGTCACTTGCAGGTCATGGCCGATCAGGGGTATCAGGACGAACTGACGGCCTATCCCCACAAGCGGCTGGCGCTGGATGATTTCCTGGCGATGCGTCAGGCGGTGTATCAGGCCGACACCCAGGTGATTCGTCGCTCCCAGGGGGAATCCCGCGCCTCAATCGGTATCCTCAAAGATGCGCAGGCTTTTCTGGTTTACCCCATCCGCCGGGAGAAGCAGGTCATCGGCCTGATGCTGCTGGAGAGCCGCGCCGATACGCCGTGGGAAGAGGATGTGCAGGCGTTTCTCTCCCGTCTGAGCGACCACGCCGCGATTGCTATCTCCAACGCCCAGTTGTTCGCCGAGGCGCAGGCGGCCAACGCGGCGAAGAATGATTTTATTTCCTTCGTGGCGCACGAGTTGAAGACGCCGATGACCTCGATTCGCGGGTACACTGATTTGTTGATCAGCGGAGCGATGGGGGAACTCAACGATGGTCAGGAAAACTTCCTGCAAATTGTGCGCGCCAATGTGGCGCGCATGGCTACCCTGGTGTCCGACCTGGCCGATGTCTCGCGCATTGAAGCCGGACGGCTGCGGCTGGACTTCCAGGCGGTGGATATGGCGGAGGTGATTGACGAAGCGGTGCGCTCGCAGCGTCACAGCCTGGATAGCAAGCGCCAGCAGCTATCCGTGGATGTCCCCGATGATTTGCCCGCTGTGTGGGGCGACCGCACTCGCCTGGTGCAGGTGTTGGTCAACCTGGTGAGCAACGCGCATAAATACTCGCCGGAAGAAGCTCGCATTATCATCCGCGCCGGGCGCAGCGCCAACCACTGGGACCCAGACGGCGCTCCCGAGGTCGTGCGCGTGGACGTGGAGGATAACGGCATCGGGATGACGGAGGAGGATCAGGCGCAGATTTTCTCCAAGTTCTTCCGCTCCGAAAATCCGGAAGCGCGCACCGCCCCCGGCTCTGGCCTGGGATTAAACATCACCAAGAACCTGGTGGAGATGCAGGGGGGCAAAATCTGGTTCGAGAGTGAGTTTGGGGTGGGGACGACGTTCTCGTTTACGATTCCCGTAGCACAGGTTTGATTCACAGATGGTAGAGTCATCTTTTTGGACGGCCAGGCGTTTGCGGATTCTGCTGGCGCTGGCGTTGCTGTTGGGCGCACTGTTGACGCTGGCGGGCGGGTTGCCTCGCCTGGAGTTCGACCGCGGGGCGTATCTGCTCCCTGAGGAGAGCGAGGCTTCCCCGGCGGAGATGGGGGTGCGCGACGCCATGCTGTCGGATCTGCGCCCTGGTCTGCTGGCGCTGGTCGCGCGCCTGGTCTTTTGGGGGTTGGTGCCGCTGGCCTTTGTGGTGTGGTTTTTTCGGCCGGGGAGCAAGCGGCGGCGGTTGGTGATGATGTTGTTGACCATCGCCAGCGTGATCGCCGTGGCGCTTTTTATGCGCCAGGCAATGGCGGAAATCACCGAGTTTGAGCCGCCGCCAGCGCTGGCCTTGACGCCCCTGCCGACTCCCGCCGGCGCCACCTTAGTGCCGCGCCCGGAATATGCGCCCCCGCCGCCTTCTCTGGCCGGGTGGCTCAGTTTGGGGGTGGCCGGGCTGCTGGTGGCGGCGGGCCTGGCTTTGTGGCGCCGGATACGC
>WFTY01000095.1 GCA_015485245.1 Anaerolineales bacterium
CGGGGTGACCTGGGCGGATGGTTCGGCGGTGACGGATTATCGCCTGGATGGTATCCGTCTGACCATCCCGCTGCCAGAGCCGTTGGAGGTCGGGGCGGTGGGGAAGCTCTATCTGGAGTACAGCCTGGCGTTGCCGCCGAACGAGGCGCGCGAGGATTTTGGGCCGACGCCTTTTGGCTACACCCTGCGGCAGATCAACCTGGTGGATTGGTACCCCTTCCTGCCGCCGTACGACGAGGCAGATGGCTGGGTGGTGCACAATCCCTGGTATTATGGCGAGAACCTGGTGTATCCGGTGGCGGATTTCGAGGTTTCGTTGCAATTGCTCAACGCCCCCGCGGCCACGTTGATCGCGGCCAGCGCGCCCGATCACGGTGAGGAAGGCGCGCACCTCTATCGCCTGGAAAACGGGCGCAACTTCGTCTTTTCGATCAGCGCTTCCTACGTGATGATGGAGCAGCAGGTGGGGGGAACCCTGGTGCGCGGCTACTTTTTTCCGCAGCAACAGACGGCCGGACAGGCCGCCTTTGAAGCCACAGTCGAGGCTTTGCAGCTTTTTAATGATCTCTTCGGCGTGTACCCCCAACCTGCGTTGACGATGGTGGAAGCGGATTTTATGCACGGCATGGAGTATCAGGGTTTGTTTTTTCTCAGCCGCGGTTTCTTTGATACCTACGAGGGCAAAGTGGGGAGTTTTTTAGTGAGCATCGCCGCCCATGAGACCGCCCATCAGTGGTGGTATGGACTGGTGGGCAACGATCAGGCGCTGGAGCCCTGGCTGGATGAGGCCCTGAGCACGTATAGTGAACGCCTTTTCTACGAGCGGCTGCACCCCGACGCGCTGGAGTGGTGGTGGTTCGCGCGCATCAATTACTACAAACCCACAGGCTGGGTGGATAGCGTGTTGCATTACACCGCAGGCTACCGGCCCTATCGCGACGCGGTGTACCTCA
Source organism: Anaerolineales bacterium (assembly GCA_015485245.1). GTDB lineage: Bacteria > Chloroflexota > Anaerolineae > Anaerolineales > UBA11858 > J130. Next base: position 954 of record WFTY01000095.1, read on the forward strand.
ACGGGGCGCGCTTTTTGGAAGACCTGCGCCTTTCCATCGGCGACGAAGATTTCTTCGCCTTTTTGCGAGATTATGCCGCCACTTACCGCGACCGGATTGCCACGGGGGAGGGCTTCTTCGCGCTGTTGCGGGAGCACACCACGATGGATCTGAGCGCCCTGCTGCGCAAGTACTTTCAGAACCCGCTCTAGGGTGGGTTCTGTGCCCTTGGATGCGCCTGCGCGCTGTTGACAAAGGAGCGCCTGCTCATCATCGTTGCATGGGGCAGAGCGCCTGAACGCCTGGAGCTGGAGATCGGTTGCCTGGGCGGTGAGCCGCGGCTGAGGTTGCTGCCTGAGGCAGCTCACTCGGCGATGGTGAACACCATCCCCGCGGTGCTGCCCTGCACCTCGGGGAAGTAGAACTGCCAGGCGCGCGCCGGCAGCACACGGTATTCCCCTGCCTGGTTGAGGCTGAGGATATAGGTGAGTTCGTACGTCCCCGCGGGGAGGTAATCCGCTGTCCAGGCGATGCGTTCGTCGTACACCTGAGGATCGTTGAAATACCACCAGCCCCAGCCCTCGCCGAAGGGGTCGCGCGAGTTGATCTCCACTCCTTGCTGGCTGCTCTTCAGGTTGAGGTTGAGCACCTCCGCCCCGGCGGGGAGGTAATCCTCAACCAGCAGGTAATAGGCGTCGTGTTGCAGGTTGAGGGTGAGACGCACCTCGATCAAGTCGCCCACGCGGGCGCCCGGCGCGCTGGACGCGACGGATGGCCGGGCCGCCTCGCTCAGGGGGTAATACAGGCGCATCAGGCTGATGCCCGCGCTGAAGGGGGCGATTTCCTCCACCGGGCGCAACACTTTGAGGGTGGCGGTGTAGTACAGTCGCCCCGGCCCCTCCCCGCGTTGAAGAGTCAACGCGTTGGCGTAGTTGGAGTATAGCCGTTCTACCGGCAGCGAGGAAGCCACCGCGTTGAGTCGGGTTTCGCCGCCAGCCCGGCCTTCCACCAGAAGCGTGCCGTTGACCGCCGCTGAGAAGCTGAAATCTCCTGCCAGTTCGCCGGTGCCTTTCATCGCCTCGGTGAGCGCCATCAACACCCAGGAGGTTTCAAAGGTGGAGGCCCAACTGCCGTCAGCGTCGCGATGGGCCATCAGGTAGCGCAGCGCCTGGGGAAGGGTGGGCGAAGCCGGGTCTTGCTGCGCCAGAGCGAGGAGGACGATGGCCGTGTTGAGCGTGGTGCTTTCCATGTTGCGAAGCTCGTTACGCCCCTCCCAGAATGCTCCGCTGGCTGTGCGTTGTGTCGAGGCCTCCAGGTCGGAGAGCAGCACGGCGACGCGCTCGTCATCGGGGCGCAGGTGCGCCAGCGTCAGCGTTAGCAGCGCTTTCGCCCACGGGCTGAGCTGATCGCGCTGCTCGTACAGGCTCCAGGCGTTGATGGCCTGCGGGTAGCCGATCTGCGTGAGGGCGTAGTATTCAAACGCCAGACGGTCGAACTGCCAGCCCTGGTTAAGCATTTGGGGGGTGGGCAGCGTTGCCAGCAGATATTCCGCCCCGCGCGTGACCATGTTTTCGTTTAAGAAGACTCCCGCCTGCTGCGCCCTTCCCAGGCCGAGCAAGACGTAGGCGCTGATGTAGGGATCGCTTTCGCCTCCCGGCCACCAGCCCCAGCCGCCGTCCTCGTTTTGCACGCTTTGCAGCCGCTCCAGGCTGATGGTGAGCGTGCGCTCCAGCCGCGCCTGCAAGTCTGGCGCTTCTAACCCCAGCCCCTGGATGGCGCGGTAGGCTTCCAGATTGGGGAGGAAGCGGGAGACGGTTTGCTCCACACATTCGTAGGGATAGTGCTCCAGCACATCCAGCCCGGAGGTCATCGCCGCGGCCAGCGAGGGGGCGAGTTGAATCTCCAGCTCACCAGCCAGTTCTTCGGGGCTGACGCTGGGGGGCAGGCTGACCAGCTCCAGGCGTTCGCCGCTCTCTTCCAGCACACCGGCGGTGGCGAAAGTCTGCGGCGTGCGATAAGCCAGCACGGGCAGATCGCCCCACGCGGGGCGGGTGAGGTCTTCATAGGTGTTTCCAGCGGAGTCTTCGCCCATGGCGGAGAAGACCATGCCGACCTGCGGCACCGCTTCGACCGTACCCCACCAGGCGACTTCGGCGCGTCCGCCCGCGGGGATGGAGACGATCTGAAGTGCGCCCTCCGGGTCATCGAGGGTGAAACCAGCGGCCTGCAGGGCCACTTCCACGCGCAGATCGGCGGGTGTGTTATTGTGCACCAGCGCGGCGATGCGCAGGTGGTCGCCGGGGACGAGAAAGCGCGGCGTTACCGGGCGGACGAGCAGGTCTTTGCTGGTGACCAGGCGCGTTTCGGCTTCGCCCACGCGGGTGTCGTTGGTCAGGCCGCGCACATCCACCTGCCAGGTGGTCAGGCTGTCGGGCAGGGTGACGGTGACTTCGGCGCGCCCCTCGGCGTTGGTGACGATCTGCGGGTTCCAGTAGGCGGTGTCGGGAAACTCCTCGCGCACGAAGGGGGGCATGGCCTCACCGCCGCCCCCGCCGCCGATCCCGCCTGCTTCGTTGAAGCGCCGTCCCAGGTAACGCGCCAAGGTCAGCCCGGTGCGCACCCCCAGGGGCTGCTGGCCGTAAAATGCCTGGGTGATTTTCACGGAATTGGGGTCGGCCAGCAACAGGGCGGCCAGATCGGTCATCGCCAGGGAGAACTCGCCCTGCACCGGCGCTCCCTGCGCATCGGTTACGCGCAGCTCAAAGGTGACTTCCTGGCGCGGTTTAAGGTGCTCCGGGCAGTTTACCCCGCTCTCGCAGGAGACAATTTGTCCGGCGCGCACGGCGGTGACCTCCACGTTGAGCTCAAAATCGCGCGGCTCGACCGGCAGGTTGATGTACCCTTGCCGGAAATCCGGCGCGCCGTTAGCTGTTTCGCCAAGCAGGGTGACGGAGAGATACACGTTGGGCGCGTCTTCGCTGGTGAGTTCCAACGGCAGCAGGTAGCCGCTGGAATCCAGAGTCAGGGTGAAGTGGCGCAGGATGGCGCCGCGCTCCACCGTCACCAACGCGGGTGTGCCTGCGCCGAAGGGGTTGGGGATGAACACCTGGGCGGTGTCGCCCGGCGCATAGGCCTCGCGGTCGGCGGTCAATTGCAGGCGCTGATTGGGCAGGTTGGGCCACATGGCCTGACCTGCGCCGCCTACCCAAACCTGGGCCTGGGTGAGGGCGCCATCCTCGCCGCGGACTTCGAGCTGATAGGCCCCCGGTGTGGGCGCGGTGAAAGCCAGGCGCGCCACACCGTCGGGGCCGGTGCGGAAATCGGCGCGGGAGATGGTTTCGTACACTGTCTCGAAGGTCGGCAGGCCGTAAGGATCGGCGGGGTCGCTGCGCTTCCAGGTGACTTTTTGAAACACCGCCGTCAGCGTTTGCTCTGGGACGGGTTTGCGCGCCCAATCCACGGTGTGGACTTCGAAGTTGACTACCTCTCCGGCGCGCGTAGCCCACGCGTCGGGGCGTACGGCGATGTAATACGGCGCGGGATGCACCAGCCATTCAGCGCGGGCGCTGATCGGGTATCCGCTTTCATCAAGCAGGGTGGTCTCCAGGGTGTAGCGGTAGAGCACCTCGCTGGGAGGGATCTCCAGTTCGAGCGCTACGCCACCCTGGGCGTCCGTCCGCGCCTCGCCTGAGGCGACGTAATCGCCCAACGAGTTGTAGTACCCCCACCACGCCGGGTACAGCCAGTGGTCATCCAGCCGGCCCACCGAATAGCCTGGATAAGAGAAGTTTTCCCGTTGCCGGTAAAGATTCCACGTGATGGGCAGGCCTTCTGCAGGGGCGTCAAAGAAGTAGCGCGCCGTCACCTGAGCGTTGAGCGTATTCTCGTTGACCAATATCTCTGTGGCGGGGACGGAGACTTGCAGGTTGACCTCCGGCTTGCGGTATTCGGCGACCTCGAACCACACGCTGCCGTATGGTGTGGAGAGTCGGTAGTTCCCCGGCTGCGCGTTCTCTGGCAGCGTGTAAGCGCCGTGGGCAGTGCCGAAGGTGGAGATCGGCAGCGAGGTTTCCAGGATGGGATTGAACTGCGGATCGTTTAGCGTGATCGGCAGAACGTCGAGGTAGGCGGGGGTATAGCGGCCGTTATAGGCCTGCCGCACCACGGCGCGAAATGATACCGTCTGCCCGGGGCGATAGATTGGCCGGTCGGTGTAAAGGTAGGTCTCAAGGTGGGGGCCGCGGTCATCGGTGATCATCCCGAAATCGTAGCTGCTTACGCCGCTGTTCCAGCTCGATGCGGTGAAGGCGAAATTCGCCTCCCCCGGCTGGCCGATGAGGGCGAAGTAGCGGACGTCGCTTTCCTTTTGCGGTGAGATGGCCGCGAGGAAGATGCCCTCGGGGTCGGTGGTGCCCCTGGCGAGCAGCACCCCCTCCTGGCGGTAGACGCTCACCGGAGCGTTGCTCAACGGTTGCCCGGTGCGCAGATCCATCGCCCATACGAGCACCTGGGTGGCGCTGACTTTTAGAGTCATTTGGATGTTGCTGGAGACCAGCAGGTAAGGCCCGGGGGTGTACGCAAGCTCCGGGACGTTTAACCGCAGATGATAGATTCCCGGCGGCAGACCGCCCTCCTCAGGCTGTAGGAATATCCTGGCGGTGTGGATGCGGTCGCCGGGCACGTTCAGTTGCTGCGTCCAGGTTTGCCCCTCCTCGGGGACGAAGTCCAGGAAGTCGCCAAAGTTCTCATTTTGCTGGAAGGCGAGGAATTCATCCCAACCGAGGCTGCCGAGGGTGATCTCCACACTGGAAAGGTTAGCCGCCTGGACGGGGAAAGAATCATCCTGTGGGCGGATGAACAAGGATTGCGCGTAAGAGGGGAAGATCAGCGCCGGTTCCAGCGCCTCGGTCTCGAATTCCAGGGTGTAGGCTGTCCCCAGGGGTTGGCCCCAGCGATCGGGTAGGTCGGGGGAGATGGTCAGGCGGTAGCTGGTCAGAGGGGTGAAGTCGCCGTCCAGGTTGATCTCGCCGTCCTCCGCTGTCCAGAGGCGCAGATTCTCCACGGTTGGGGTGAGGGTGAAGTAGGGGAGCAGGTCTTTCTCTGTCAGCGGACTGGTGAAGGTCAGCGTGACGCCGCGATCGATGTTGGTGTATCCCTGAGGGAGTGGGTCGGTGGTGAGCAGGGCAAACTCCGGAACGGTGGTGAAGCTGGCGGCGTAAGCGGTGTTCAGCGGGGCGCCGCCGCGTGCAAGAGTCCCCGCGGGGAGGGCGATGGCATAGCGCTTGCCGCGCTGCAGCAGCGAAGCGGGTGTGAACGTGACGACGGTTTGATCGTCGTTCCAGGAGAAGCTGCCGTTCACCGGGCTGCCGCTGGCCTCGCTGATCCGCAGGTTGCTTCCCACGCTGGCCGCGTCCATTGGTTGGTTGAAGCGCAGGCGGATCTCGGCGTCCAGCGGAACGGCGGTGGAGCCGTTTTGCGGCGCGATCTCGACCAGGCGCGGCGGGGCGGTGGTGAAGCGCCAGGCGACCTCCCCGGACAGGGTGGCGCCGCTGGTGCTGCGCAGGTCGGCGTTGAGACGCACGGTGTAGTCCGCGCCGCCGTAAAGGGCGGTTTCGGGGTAGAAAATGTATGTGCTGGTGTTGACCCACTCGCCGCGCCCACTGGGAGCAGGCTCGATGCGCAGCGCGGCGGGCAGCGCGCCAGGGTCGCCGCCGAGCGGCACCACAGGCTGGTTGAACACGGCGACGATCGCCGAGGTCGGGTCTACCTCGCTCAAGCCGTCTTTGGGGAGCATCTGGACGACTTCGAGCGGTGGAGGCGTGGTGAAGGTCAGCGTGCGACCTGCCAGCAGGCTCAGGCCGTTCTGGCTAAGCGCCGTGGCATCCAGGGCGAGTGAGATCGTCGCGTCCGGGGGGAGCACCTCGCGGGGGCGGATTTCCAGGCGGGCCTCGTCCAGCCAGTTGAACAGCAGCTCGGTTTCCTTTTGGTTTTCTCCGCGGGCAATGGTCAGGCGCAGGGCGCTCTGCGTGCTGGATGCGTCCATCGGCTGGTTGAAGGTGAGGAGCAGCACCCCGTCGAGGGGCAGCATGCCGCCGGGCGGAGGGTTCACTTCGATCAGGGCGGGAGGAAGCGGTTGTGGCGTAGGTGTGGCGGTTGGCCGCGGCGTGACGGTGCCCGCGCCCAGCGTTTGAATCTGCGTCGGCAGGCCGCAGGCGAGCAGAACGAAGGCCAGCAGAGTGGGTAAGAGCGTCTGGCGTGTCATGGGGTATCCTCCTCACGTGACGGCAAACCGCGGACGGCAGGCCGCGATCTGTGCCCGCGGCCGGTCGCCTGTTGTCAATTCTAGCACAAGCGGCGCGTGGTTATTGTTTTCCCCGCGAGGCGCGCGCAGGAAGGCGATTGCCTGCCGCTTTCATAGATCGCTCATATCCATCTGGTAGAATCGCGTTTGTCTATGGAACAATCACGTTCGTGCCTTCCTTCGTTGGTGTTGATCCCCCTCGCGGTAACCCTAACTCTGGCCGCAGCCGTGCTGGCGTTGACCCTTGGTTACCAGCTCGCTCATCGCGGGGAAATCTTCCCTGGCGTAAGCGTCGGTCAGGTAGACCTTTCGGGGCTGACACCGGCGGAGGCCGCCGTGCGCCTGCAGGCGGTGTACGATTACCCGCAGCGCGCCCGCTTCATTCTGCGCGACGGTGAACGCACCTGGACGGCAACCCCCTACGAGTTAGGGATTCTCTTCGATCCCCAGGGCAGCGCCAGGCGCGCTTATCAGGTCGGTCGCCGCGGGGGGCTGTTCACGCGCCTCGGCGAACAGTGGCGCGCCTGGTTCCGCGGGGTGACGTTGCCTGTTGAGATGGTTTTCGATCAGCGCATCGCGGCTTATTTTCTGGATTCCATCGCTGCTGAGATCAACGTCCCCACCGTTGAGGCCTCGTTGCAAGTGGATGGCGTGGACGTGGTGGTGCAGCGCGGTCAGGTGGGGCGATACCTCAACACCACCGCAGTGCTGGCGTTTTTGCAGACGTATGGCCAGGCGATGGTGGACGGCGAAGTGCCGTTGGTGGTGGAAGAAGACCCGCCGGTGATCCTCGACGTCGAAGAGCAGGCGCAGATTGTCCGCCGTATCCTCAGCGCGCCGTTGACACTGCGGATGCCCGGTGCAGGGGAAGACGGCCCCGGCCCGTGGGTCATCCCTGCGGAAAACCTGGCGAAGATGCTGGTCATCGAGCGGGTGAAAACCGAGGCTGGGGAGGCCTATCAGGTGCACCTCAGCGAGACCAGCCTGCGCGATTTTCTCGCCCAGATTGCCCCCGGCCTGGAGCGCCAGCCGGAGAACGCTCGTTTTATCTTCAACGATGACACCCGTCAGTTAGAGCTGATTCAGTCAGCCGTTGATGGGCAGGCGGTGGATATCGAGGCCACAATCGCCGCCATCAATCGGGATGTGCTCGCCGGGGAGCACGAAGTCGCCTTGGATATGGAATACCAGTCGCCCGAGGTTGGTGATGACGCCACCGCCGAGAGCCTGGGGATCACGGAGCTGGTCAGCACGAACACCAGTTATTTCTATGGCTCCGACCCGGCGCGCAAGCAAAACATCCGCACGGCGGCCTCCCGTTTCCATGGGTTGCTGATTCCACCGGGGGCGACTTTTTCGATGGTGGATGTGCTCGGCGATATCAGTCTGGACAACGGCTACGCCGAGGCGTGGATC
>WFTY01000096.1 GCA_015485245.1 Anaerolineales bacterium
CAGAGCATACTGCGCCCCGCGGGCCACGGCGCGGCAGTGGTGCAGCATGTCGTCCATCGTCACCGGCAGGGTGTTCGCGTAGCCCAGCACCACCATGCCGAGCGAATCGCCCACCAGCACAGAATCAATCCCGGCGCGGTCAATCGCCAGGGCGGTGGGGTAATCGTAAGCCGTCAACATGGTGATCGGCTCACCGCGCTGTTTTTTCAGCCGGAAAGTGCGCGTGGTAACTTTTTTTCGTTCCGCGGGGGGATCGATCGGGGTTGTGGACATGGGTTCCCTCCTTCAGAGGTAGGGGCCGCTATCAGGTTGTCAGTTCATTGGCTCATCGATGTGCCGGCGCATTGGCAGCGCGCTGAGGCCGTCGCAGTGTTGTCCCGGCCGCTGATGAACGGTACGGGCAACGGGAATATTATGCCTCAAACAGGCTGGAAAGGCAAGGCGATCAGGCGACCAGCCCCACTCTCTCCGCCCCCCTTTCGGTAACACAACGGCGAGCAATTATGCTCCAGTATACCGCGCTTTGTCGGTGACGCTCACCGATTGCAGGTTCCAGAAAAAAACGCCTCCGCGGCGCGGCGACGGTTTTCGCAACCGTCGCCGCGCAGGACAATGCTCTGCGTTGTGCGGACAAGGCAAAGCCTTATCCTACACGCTGCCGCTCGCCGGATTGCGGATACCATAACGCAAACGAGCCGAAGGAGAGAAGCGGTCAGCCTGAAGCCTGACCTGAAGGGTCTGTCAGTTGTTGAACTGATTTATCCTACAGGGGCTACACTCCAGCCGCGCTTCCCTTTGCCGCCTTCAAGGCTTCTTTCTCCATTGGCGAAAGGAAAGCAACCTCCAGCGCGTTGCGCTGCGCCTGGCGGATTTGCTCCGGCGTCAGGCCCGCAGCGGGCGCGGCGACGTTGTATTCATAAGCCAGGTCAATGGCGCTAATGCCGGGGTCATCGGTGTTCAGAGTCGCCAGCAGGCCGTGCTCCAAAAAGGTCTTCATCGGGTGGCTGGCGAGGTCGGGCACGGTGGTGGTTTGCAGGTTGGAGGTCAGGTTGGCCTCGATCCCAATGCGCCGCTCGGCGAGGAAATCCATCAGGGCAGGGTCTTGCGCCGCGCTGACGGCGTGGCCGATGCGCTGCGCGCCGAGACCGTTCACCGCCTGCCAGATGCTCTCCGGCCCGGCGGATTCGCCCGCGTGGACGGTGATCCGCCAGCCGGCATCACGGGCGCGTTTGAAATGCTCCACAAACCACTCGCCGGGGAAGTTGGCCTCGTCGCCGGCCAGGTCCAGCGCGACCAGATGATCGCGCTGGGTCAGCAGCGCTTCCAGCTCCTTCCAGGCGATTTCCGGGCCATAGGTGCGGCTGAGGATGCCAATCAGGTTGACGCGCACATCAAAGTCGCGCTGCCCCTGGGCCACACCCTCCACAATGGCGGCCGTCACCCCCGCGGGGTCCAATCCATGGGGTTCAGCCATAAACCACGGGCTAAAGCGTAGCTCTATATAACTCAGCCCCTCTCGAAAGGCGTCTTCCACATTCTCATAAGCAATCCGACGGCAGGCATCGTAATCTACCAACACGCCCACCATCCACTCAAATTTCTCCAGAAACGCCATCACCCCAGGCTGAGGTTCCATGACCTGAACGTACGGCCGCAGGCTCTCGATATCCCAGGCAGGTAGCGGCAGGTTGTGCTGACGCCCCAGATCAAGGATGGTCTCCAAACGAACGCTGCCATCCAGATGGCGGTGCAGGTCTATCCACGGGATTGACGGATCTATCATGCTTCACCTCGAAATCTCCACGTCGTTCTCGTCAACGATCCCCCACGATGATGACCACGTCCACGGAGGCGGCGGGGTCGTACGCGAATTCGATATTCCGCCCCTCGACGTTGAGGAAGGCGGACAGATAGCGCAACGTGTAGGGACGGCCACTCTGATCGATCAGCGTGGTGGCGGCGTAGCGCCCCTCCGCCTGGCCCACCTGGACAACCTGAGCACCTTGCTGGCTGAGCGCATCCGCGATGCGCTGCGCGCGCCCCGCGTCGCTGCTGCCGTTGAGCACCGCGATGCGGGCGCCTTCCTGGATCATGCGATCCAGATCACCACCAGGAGTCAAGGGGCTGAGCGAGCCCGACGTGGCAAAGATTTCATCGCGCAGCACGCGGATACGGTCAGGGTAGGGGACAAGGATACTGAGGTTATCCGGCGACCAGCCAAAAGCCACGTAATTGATGTCAATGACCCCGGAGCGGATACTGGCGCGCGGCACGCTGGCCGCCAACGCCGCCAGGCGGATCATCTCGTCGAGCTGCATGTTGGTGGTGATGCCATCCGCCAGCTCACGGTAGAGGGTGGGAGCTTTTTTAATCAGCGTGGGGAGCAACTCAAAATCCAAAATGCGGTCGCGGATCGCCAGCACCACCTGCTGCTGACGTTTGGCGCGGTCGAAATCGCCGTTGCCGGTGCTGCGGTTGCGGGCATAGGCCAGAGCCAGGTCGCCGGGCAGGGTTTGTACGCCGGGCTTGAGCACCTTATTCTCATCAAACAGCGGATCCACCTCGATCTCGTAGGGGATATCCAGCTTGACGCCACCCAGCTCGTCAATAAAGCGAATGAAGGCCTGAAAGTCGATCACGGCGTAATAGTGAATCGGGATGCCGATGACCAGCTCCACCGTCTTGACGGCCAGGCCCGGCCCGCCGATGGCATGCGCCGTGTTGATCTTGCCATGCCCGTAACCGGGGATGTTGACCCACAAATCGCGCGGGATGGAGAGCATCCCCGCAGTCTTGGTAACGGGATCGAGGCTGAGCAACATCATCGTATCGGAGCGCGAACGTCCGCTCCCGGCAACCCAATCACGATAATCCAGCCCCATGACGAGCACAGTGACGCGCTCCTTGCCATCCCAGGGAACGAGCGTGGGGGTGGGTACCGCTGCCTGGGAGGGTGACAGCGGTGCAGGTGCGG
>WFTY01000097.1 GCA_015485245.1 Anaerolineales bacterium
CCCTCCGCCCCAGTGTCCCGGCGGCTATCTACATCCGCACCGCCTTGTGCGAGAACCACAACAATCGTTCGTCACTTTCCAGGCAAAGACGAGCCTGCGAACAGTTCGCCGCCAGCAGAAAGTGGCGCGTGACGCACATTTACGAGGACAACGGCTATCCCGGGAACAACGATCAGCGACCTGGTCTGCAACATATGCTCACCGACGCCCAAAAGGGTGAGTTTAAAGTCTTGCTCGTTTACAACCTGGATCGTCTCTCACGCAGCGTAGCAGACTTGCTCAACATGCTCGCCTCGCTCGAGGCGCACGGGATTACAGTGATACCGGTGGCTGCTCCCTTTCAGCCACTCTTTCAGCGGTTATTGCTCAATATCCTCACAGCTTGGCCAGGAACCTTGAAAGCCACACGCCAGGAAGACAAATAGCAACAAGTAAACGGTCTCCCCCCTGGGAACATCTACAGACAGCCGTGTCTCTCCAGGGGGGGTGTTAGAATTACCCCACGGTCCCGACGGGACAGACGACGATAATCACAGGTAATGACCCATGCCCAAAACCAAAGGTCCTATCGGAAAAACAACCCGCCGCAAGCGACAGAAAAACAAAAGCCGTTCCTCCTCCCTGGCTCAGGAGACTTCCTCCGCCGGCGAATACGGCCCCGGCACCCCGGTGGCCGTCTACACTCGTGTATCCACCGACGAGCAGGCAGAGCAAGGGTTGTCCCTCAGTGCCCAGCGGCGCACCTGCGAACAGTTCGCCGCCAGCAAGGGCTGGCATGTCGTACGGGTTTATGAAGACCCCGGCTTCTCCGGGAAAAACGACAAACGGCCAGGATTTCAAAACATGCTTGCCGGCGCCGCCAGCGGCGAGTTCAGGATCCTGCTGGTTCACAAACTGGACCGTTTCTCCCGCAGCATCGAAAACACGCTCAAGAATTTCAAAGCGCTCAACTCTTGCGATGTCACCCTGGTTTCCGTCACCGAGGCCTTTGACTACTCCACCCCCCAGGGACGCATGTTCTTCCACATGATGGCTGTTTTCGCCCAATGGTATCTGGAGAATCTCTCTGCAGAGACGGCAAAAGGCAAATACGAGCGCGTGCAGCAAGGCCTGCACAACGGACGACTGCCTTTTGGCTACCGCAGCGGCGGGCCGAAGAAACCCGGCGTGATCGTCCCCGAGGAGGCCGAAGCAATTCGCAAGGCCTTTGAACTCTGCGCCAGCGGCAACTTCACCGACCGCCAGATCGCCGCCTATCTCCACGAGCACGGTTTTCAGACCCGCAAAGGTCGCCGCTGGAGCAAGGATACCGTGCGGGAAATGCTCCAGAACGATTACTACTACGGCGTTGTCACCTATAAAGACGAGATATGGCCCGGTAAGCACGAGCCCATCATCAGCAAGGAACTGTTCGACCGTTGCGCCGCGGCGCGCGAGAAACGCGGCCGACGCCCCAAAAGTTATAGTTCTAAACCCAAGCGCTTCTACTTGCTGCAACGCATCATCCGCTGCGATCGTTGCGAGCGCCACCTGCGGATGCAAACGTCGAAGAACTACCATTACTACAAAGAGTCGTCTCGCGAGCGCGGCCTGGCCTGCGAGCACGCCGGCAAGTCCATCCGTATGGACCGCGCCGACCAGCAGGTGCTGGACATTCTCCAATCCATCCGCCTGCCCGCCAACTGGCAGGAGATCATTGAAAACACAGCCAGCGAAATGAGCATCGGGCATCAGGTTGAAAAGGAACGCCAGAAAATTCGGCGCCAGCTCAGACGGCTTGGCGAAATCTATCAGGACGGCATCATCACCCAGAAGGAATACACGCGGCAGCGCGATGCGTTGCAGGCGCAACTAATGGCGCTCATCGTCCCGGACGATGCCACGCTCATGGAGTACGGCCTGCAAATCGAGCAGTTAGGCCTCTATCTCGAGGAGGCCACCGAAGCCGAAAAAGCCGAAATCAGCCATTTATTGCTGGAAGCGGTCTACGTTGACCTGGAAAGCGGCCAGATCGTGCGCTTGAAATCCAAGCCCGATTTTCTGCATATTTTCCGGCTGGTCGCCGAGGAGATGGAATGGCAGCAGATCTCTGCGGACACCTGGTGGCTGTAACGCCACACGAATTCGCCCCTTGACACGCACAACAACATCGAGTACATTATCGTCAACATTTGCCCTTTTCATCAGGCAAGTGCTTTGATATAAGAGCGCTGGCACATTACAACGCTAAAAAAACGACCGCTCGCTCTGCCAAGCGAACGGTCAAATCTAGACAAACTGCACCAGACACGTGCGTTGATTTGTGTTTGTCTATTGGCGGTCCCGACGGGATTCGAACCCGCGATCTCCGCCTTGACAGGGCGGCATGTTAAACCACTACACTACGGGACCTGAACGAGCGCTAGTTTATCATACGCCCTATTCAACGTCAAGCACTTTCTCCCAAATCTCAAAACGAAAAGGGTATTCGTGCGTCGCATCCGCCTTATGCAGGGTGACGTCGACGAGCCGCCAGCTTCGCCAGTCCATCTGCGGGAAGCGAGTATCAGCAGGCAGACGGGCCTCCACGCGCGTCACGTACAGGCGCGTTGTGTGCGGTAACGCCCGGCGATAGACCTCAATCCCGCCGATAACAAAGAGTTCCTCTTCCCCGCGTTCCGCGACCCGCGCCAGCGCTTCATCCAGAGAAGCCGCCCGCTCCACACCTTCCAGCGGCTGCCAGTTGTCGCGACGCGTCAGCACCACCATACGCCGCCCCGGCAACGGGCGCCCGATGCTCTCAAAGGTGCGCCGCCCCATCACCAGATGATGCCCCATGGTCAACCGCTTGAAATGCCGCAGATCGTCCGGAAGGCACCAGGGAATGCGCCCCTGATAGCCAATCCCCCGCCCCTGATCCATAGCAACAATGATAGAAACCTTCATGGCTACACCGCCACCGGCGCTTTGATATGTGGATGCGCCTGATAATTCAACAACTCGAAATCAGCATACTCGAACGCGAAAATGTCTTCAACCTCCGGGTTGATCCGCATCTGCGGCAGGGGATAGGGGGTTCGGCCTAACTGCAATCTGGCCTGCTTCCAATGGTTGCGATACAAATGCGCGTCCCCCAGGGTGTGGATGAATTCTCCAGGTTGCAACCCACACACCTGAGCGATCATCAGCGTGAGCAAAGCATACGAAGCGATGTTGAACGGCACACCAAGGAAGACATCCGCCGAGCGCTGATACAACTGACAACTCAACTTCCCCTCCGCAACATAAAACTGGAATAACACGTGGCAGGGCGGCAGCGCCATCTTCTCAATCTCTCCCACATTCCAGGCGCTGACGATCAGACGGCGGGAATAAGGTCGGGTCTGAATATCGGCGATCAAGCGGGCTATCTGATCGATCTCCCGACCATCCGTGGTGGGCCAGGAGCGCCACTGTGCGCCATATATCGGCCCCAACTCGCCATCCTCATCAGCCCACTCATCCCAAATCGTCACCCCATGCTGCTGCAGATAACGCACGTTGGTCTCCCCGCGCAGGAACCAGAGCAACTCATAGATTATTGATTTCAAGTGCATGCGCTTGGTAGTAACCAGAGGGAACCCCGTGCTCAGATCAAAGCGCATCTGATAGCCGAACACCGCGCGCGTCCCCGTACCGGTGCGATCGGGTTTATCGACGCCGTGTTCCAAAATATGACGCATCAATTGCAAATACTGCCGCACGCGCTCCTCCACAGCTTCAACGCACGCGCCGTTTCCATTCTTCCTTGAGCGCCAGCCGGCGCGGGCTTTCCCCCGAGGGTAAAGCCAGAAAATCCGTCATCAGGCGATTGAACTGCGTAGGGTTCTCCAGCATGGGGAAATGGCCGCTTTCCTCAAAGGCGACGAGATGAAAGTGCGGCGGCAGGCTGCCCAGAAAATCGCCATCGGCGAACTGGATGGCGGGATCAACCTTGCCGTGCACCAACAGACAAGGGATCTGCAAACGGGCCGGCAACGCATCCAGCTCCTGTTGTCCCAGATGCTGGATCGAATGAAACAAAGCGTCACGGTCGGCCTTTGGGGCTTCCAGAATAGCGGCATCCGCAGCGGCAACAGAACCCAGCAACCAGCGGGCGAGGTCTTCGGGGGAGTCCTGCATCATGCGCGGGTTGACCTGTCGCAGGCTGAAGGGCATCCCCACCGCCATCACGCGATCCACCTCTGTGGGATGTTCTTCCGCGTATTTGAGCGCCACAATCGCCCCCAAACCGTGCCCCACCAACGCCACGCGGCCAATCCCCATCTGATAGAGAAAACCTCTAAGCAGGCGCAACTGTTGAGGAAGCAGATAACGGCTGGTATTCTTGGCCGAATCGCCAAACCCCCACATATCCAGCGCGTAGGCGCGATAGCTCACGGAGGCCGCCTGCATCGCCGGAATCCAATAACGCCAGGAGCCCACCCAACTGTGCAAAAAGATCACCGGGCGGCCGCGGCCGAGCACTTCGTAATGGACGATCTCGTCGTCAAAGATAATCGCGCTCATCACCTATCCCACGGGCGCACAACGTCAGCCCTGGTTCAACAACTCCGTCACCTTGTTCGTCAACTGATCGGGAGCAAACGGTTTAATAATGTAGTCCACTGCCCCAACGGCGTATCCCTCCTTGACCTCCGATTCCTGCCCCTTGGCCGAGAGGAAAACCACCGGAATCGGTTGCAAGCGGGCATCTTCCTTCATGCGTTTACAGGCCTCGTAGCCCGTCATGCGCGGCATACGCACGTCCATAAGAATCAACTCTGGCAATTCACCGGCGTCCGCCATCTCGAGGGCTTTCTCCAACGCATCCGCGCCATTGCTGGCCGCGATGATCTCATGTCCAGCAAAGCGCAAGGTAAACGTGATCAAGTTACGAATGTCAAGCTCATCTTC
>WFTY01000098.1 GCA_015485245.1 Anaerolineales bacterium
CGTTTACCCTCGGCCCGGAACTGGACCTGCTGCTCGACGAAGCAGGGGAGGGTTTCAATTGGACTGATTTTCTGGCGCAGGTGCGCCAGTTTGAACAGGAGCTTCCTGCTTTGAGGCGAGAACTGACGCGCCGTCACGCCCCTCTCGCGCCAGCGAAGACCGGCATTCGCATTCAGGTGTTGGGGGCGGCGCGCGTTCGTCGCGATGGGCAACTGCTCACCATGCCTGAGTGGGCGAATCAACGCGTCGCCCGCGAGATGTTCTTCTACTTGCTGACCCGTCGAGAGGGGTTTACGAAAGAAGCGCTGGGCGATGCGCTCTGGCCGAGAAGCGAAGGTTCGAAATTAACGCGTCAGTTGAAAAACACGGTCTATCGGCTGCGCCGCGCCTTGGGAAAAGAGGCTATCATTTACGACTTGAACACGGGACGCTATCGTTTTAACTGGAAGCTGGATTACCGTTACGACGTGGAGGAGTTCGATGCGTTGTTGTACCAGGCGCAGCAGACTCCCACCCGCGAGGAACGCCTGGCGCTGAGGGAGCGGGCGATAGCGCTTTATCGGGGTGATTATCTGTCCGAGTACAGCAGCCTGTGGATTGAGCCGCTGCGCGCCCGTTATCGTCAATTGTTCATCGGTGCAGGGATTTCGTTAGGGGAAGATTATATGAGCAGCGGGCAGACTGAACAGGCGATGAGCTGTGCCCATCGCCTGTTGGATTATGACGCCTGCCTGGAGAACGCTCACCAGCTGTTGATGCGCGCCTATGCTCGCCTTGGGGATCGAGTGGGGCTGGCCCGTCAGTATCAGCAATGTCGAGATCATCT
This sequence comes from Anaerolineales bacterium, assembly GCA_015485245.1. GTDB lineage: Bacteria > Chloroflexota > Anaerolineae > Anaerolineales > UBA11858 > J130. The sequence continues at coordinate 827 of WFTY01000098.1, forward strand.
GGCGCGCGAGCTGGGCGTTCCTCCCTCAAAAGAGACCGAAATGCTGTATCAACGCTTGATGAAAGGGACGTAATGCTCATCCCATGGGATGACGCATACGCTGCCCGCCGAGCAGGTGCAGATGCAGGTGGAAGATGATCTGCCCGGCATCCGGGCCTGTGTTGATGATTAAGCGGTACCCTGATTGAGCGATCCCCTCCTGTGTGGCTAGGTTTTTCGCCGTGGTGAACAGGTGGCCGATGGTCGTTTCGTCTTCGGGGGAGAGTTCGTTGGTCGAAGCGATATGTTTGTTGGGTACAATCAATATGTGGGTAGGGGCTACCGGGTTGATATCCCGGAAGGCCGTCACCTGGTCATCGCGATAGACGATCTCGCTGGGGAGATCACCTCCGATAATCTTGCAAAACAGACATTCGTTGGACATAAAGGGGCCTCCTGCGAGGTTTAAAGGATTTGCCCGATCAGACCCTGCTCGCTCCACGCCGTCAGGGTTACAGGGGTGATCTGATTCCATAAATTTTTGGGTGCCTGGACGCGCACGCGCAGGTAGTTATCGGTCAGGCCGCTGATCGTCCATCCCTGGGGGCCGATGGCGGTGGCGCTTTCCCACAAGACGGACAGTTGTTTTCCCAGGAAGCGATGTTGGTAGGCGCGCGCGCTTTCATCCAAAGCGGCGCGCATACGGGCGTTGCGCTCTTTGCGCAGCGCATGCGGAACCTGATGAGGCATGCGCGCGGCGGCGGTGCCGGGGCGCGGGGAGTAGGTGAACACGTGCCCTCCGGCAAAGTGTAACTGGCGCACGAATTCCAGGCTTTGTTCAAATTCGACTTCGTCCTCGCCGGGGAAGCCGACGATTATGTCGGTGGTGATGGCGACATCGGGGATGGTGCGGCGGGCGGATGCCACCAGTTGTGCGAACCCTTCGGGCGTGACTTTGCGCGCCATGCGGCGCAGCGTGGCTGCACAGCCCGATTGTAACGGCAGGTGCAGGTGGCGCGCCAGTCGCCTGTCTTCCCATAAGGAGAAGAATTCGGTGTCCAGGTCCCAGGGTTCCAGGGAGGAGAGGCGCAACCGGGGCACCGCGGTGCGGCGCAGGATGATTTCCACCAGTTCGCGCAGGTGAGCTGGTTCGGCGAAATCGTGCCCCCATGAACCGAGGTGCACACCGGTGAGGACGACCTCCTGCGCCCCGCCAGCAAGGGCGGCCTGAATATCTTGCAGCACGGCCTCGATCGGTCGGCTGCGCCCCTCGCCGCGGGCCACCGTGGTGATGCAGAACGTGCAGCGGTTATCGCAGCCGTCCTGTACTTTGATGAAGGCGCGGGTGCGTAGTCGCGCCCCGGGGACGGGTTCACGCTCCACCGGCTCAAGGTCGAAGGTTTCGGCTGGCAGTTGTAGCACCTGTGGAACGAGCTGGTCTTTATCCAGGTTGGCGATTACCTGACGGACGGCGGGCAGGGCGCTGGCCTTTTCCGGTTCCAGGGTGGCCCAGCAGCCGGTGGCGACGACCTCCTTGCTGCCGGCGCGGGCCGCGGCGCGGATCTTCTTGCGCGAGTCGGCTGCTGCCGCGGTGGTCACCGCACAGGTGTTGATCACCGTCAGGTCGGCTTCCTCCGGGGAGGCAACCAGCGTGTGCCCGGCGGCGCGAAATTGCCGGGCAAAGGTTTCGATTTCGCTCTGGTTCAGGCGACAGCCCACCGTGTCGAGATAGATGTTCATAGGCGCGTCTTCTTCAGCCTGGAGGTACTTTAAGGCCGCCGGACGACAAAGTTGTCGAAGTGAATATCCGTCCCCGGTTCGCTGTAGGTGCCTGCGATCAACCCGACATCGCCGGCGGTGAACTCTTCGTCCACCACATCGGCCAGCGTGACATCGTTAACCCGTAAAGTGAGGCGTGAGCCTACACAATCGGCGCGCAGCTGGTTGGTGGTCGCCCCTTGACGGATGGCCGCGTGGGGTTGCAATTGCTTTGCCCCCACCAGGGAGAGTTCGCCGTTTTTGACTTTTCCGACGCCGTAGTAGCCATCGCTGCTGATGATGAACATGTAGAAGTTTTCGATGTCCTGGTAACGGCAGATCACGCCGAAATCGTTGTCGTCTGGGCCGCCGGCTTTGGTGGCCTCCACTTCGATGATGACGTTGGTGAAGTTCAGCCCGGGGTTGGCCCACACATCGGTATCGGTTGCGTTGACAAGAATGCGGTAGTAGCCGTTTTCGTAGTTGGTGATGCCGTCGGTGTTTTCCACCTGATCCCAGCCGCTGGAGGAGTCGCTGAAATCATCTTGAAAGAGGATCTCGGGCGCTGGGCCGCTGGGGACCTCCGACGTGGCCGGGGCGATGTTGGTGAACAGGCTGCACCCCAGGGCGGTCAGGGCAAGCACCGCGAGCGTGAAGAGATAAGCAGGGCGAGAAGACATTGTTGACTCCATGATGATGTGATCCGAGTGTGCAGGTCTTGATTTTAACATGGATGGTTGGGGGCGAGAATGCGCCCTTGGCAGGGGATCAGGGGGAGAGGTAATCTTCCAGCAGACGGCGGGCGTGTTCGGCAGTGGGGGTTCCCGGAGCCAGTTCGTTGGCGCGGCGGAGGTGGGTGAGCGCCTGGGCGGTGTCTCCCTTTTCGAGGTAGATGATCCCCAGATGGAGAAGCGCCGGGGGATAGGATGCGTCCGCCTCGATGGCGCGGCGGAAAAAACGCTCGGCGTTCAGGTGGTCGCCCAACCGATAAAGGATTTGCCCCAGCGTGTCCAACGTTCCGGGGGAGCGCGGCGCCAGCATCACGGCCTGTCGCGCGGCTGCCAGGCCGATCTCGTTCAGGCTGTAATTATAGCGAATGCAGAACTCCGCCAGCGCCTGATAGGCTGCCGCGTCGTAGGGGGTGAGCGCTATTTTGCGTTGATAAAATTCGATGGCTTTTTCCAGCTCGCCTTGTTGCGCCCACATCTCGCCGATCACGGTCTGGAGGGCGGGGTCGTTTCTCGCGACCCGGGTGGCGGTTTCCAAATAAGGTTGAGCGCGCGCGGTATCGCCCTGCCGCAGCCAGTAAGTAGCCAGGAAGATGTTCGCCGCTGGAGATTCGGGGTTGATACGCAGGGCCTGTCTCTTATACACA
>WFTY01000099.1 GCA_015485245.1 Anaerolineales bacterium
GATATGGCTCTCGCCCTCGACCCAGCAGCCTCGGAGTTCTACGACAGCGAAAACGACACTTACAACCTGCGTACCGAGGGCAAGCAATTGAGCAGCGAGGAAATGGTCGCTTTCTGGAAGAGCTGGGTGGAGCAATACCCCATCGTCTCCATTGAGGACGGACTGGCGCAGGATGATTGGGATGGCTGGAAGCTGCTGGTCAACGAGTTGGGCGAACGCGTGCAATTGGTCGGCGACGACCTGCTGGTGACCAACCCTCAGCGCATCCGGCGCGCCATCGCCGAACAGGCGGCCAACTCCGTGCTGATCAAACTCAACCAGATCGGCTCGCTGACCGAAACGCTCGAAGCCGTGCAACTCTGCCAGCGCAACGGCTGGACAGCAGTGGTTTCACACCGCTCCGGGGAGACCGAAGACACCACCATCGCCGACCTTGTCGTGGCACTCAACGCCGGGCAGATCAAAACCGGCGCGCCGGCGCGCTCCGACCGGGTGGCGAAATACAATCAGCTATTGCGCATCGAAGAGGAACTGGGCAGCGACGGCCATTACGCCGGTTGGGAGGCGCTACGAATCCAGCGCCAATAACCTCCCCCAACGCCCACCAAGAAAACAGGCGCTCACCACTACTTGGGTGATGGGCGCCTGTGCGCGTTCCCGATTTTTTCTACCCCTCTTCCGGAGCGCTTTCCCCGGCTTCGTCGTCCACCGTCTCCATCGCCGCCAGTGGGGCCAGCGCCTCATCTAACGTCAGGTCGTCGCGGCGCATCCCCGGCGTGGGCGTCCCGCAGTAAGGGCATAAATTCCAGGGCATCTCCATCAACTTGCCGCAACTGTGACAGGTCTTCTTCAGTTTGGTGTGACAATTGGGGCAAACCTTCCAGTCCTCTTTGGTGCGCCGTCCACAACCGGGACAAATTGGCGTGTCTTCGATCGAGCGCAGCAGCGCTTCTTCTTCCAGGGTGTGTTGATACTCATCATCAAGGGTGCGCGGCGGACGCAAGATGAGATAAACCACAATGCCCGGCAGGAAAAGCACCGCCACCACCAGCACGGCCAGAATACGTCCCAGGGGGTCGCGCGCCCGGGCGCGAATATCGCGGTAGGTCCACACAATCAAACTGAGCCACAGGGCAGCGATAAACGCCCCGCCCCAGGCAGTCAAAAAGAGCATAAAGTTGCTGAGGGATGAAGGATCAAAGGTCATAGGGTTCTCTCAGGGTACGCGTACATTATAGTCGATTTAGAAAAAAAGTTCCTTCAAACATCCCAGGCTATTCCCGCACCTCAACAAGAACCGCTTGCACCGCCGTGCGCCAGCGATAAACGCCGCGAACTTGGTCGTATCCTTTGCAGGTAATCAACGTGATCCAATCGCGCTCGCGGTGGGCCAACAGCGTCTTATCATTGGGATCCACCCAGGGATACACCTCGCGCACCTGATAAATATAACGCTGTCCCCAGGCATAGATAACAATCTCGTCCCCCCAGGAAAGCTGTTCCAGATTAACAAAGGGGCCAGGCGCGCCGTTCGCGTCGAACACATGGCCGGAGATCACCGTGTTACCCGCCAGACCGGGAAAAGCTGTCCCCTCCAGCCAGGCGACCTGCCCCGGCGCCAACCAGTCCAAAGGCCAAGTGTTGCCCACCTTCGGCGCGCCGACGATCACCAAAGGCCCATCCCCTCCGGGGATTTCCAGTTGCATATCGCCCATATTTTGATACGTCAGCCCTTCAGGTTGAGATGGGAGGGATGTCCGCACATCTGGCGGAAAACCTGTCTGCGGCAACGCGCCAAGAGAGATCTGCCACAGCTCAACACCGTTCCTGCCATCGTTTGCCGTGAAGTAAATCGTCCAGCCAATACGGTGAGCACTGGAAAGCGTACCCGTATAATCGCCCACGTCATGTGTTGGAATAGACCCCGCCTTGCCGGGGCGAATATCCTTGAGCAAAAAAGCCTGCGTATAAGGGAACTCAGTCACCCAGACCTCCTCGCCATGATCTGGATCAGTCGCGGTGAAGAAGAGAGTGGTGCCCATCCGCTCCAGCACCTTGGGGGTGGAATCTTGTTTCCCAGGATTGATATCCGCGACCTGAACAGCGTAGCTATACGGCGGTTCGGTCTTCCACAGCTCAACGCCGGTTTCGCCATCGTTAGCGCTGAAGAACATCGTCCAACCCACGTCGCCAATCGCCGCCGGATCGGAGTCCTCTTTTCCGGGATTAATGTCCGCCAGCAGGTAAGCGCCTTGCTGAGGGTCATAGCGCCACAATTCGTTGCCGTTCTCCTCAGTGCTGGCGGGGAAGAAGACCATCGAATTCCCCAAACGATTTGACCACCCCGGATTTGAATCTTCTTTTCCGGGATAGATATCGCTGATCATCGATGTCGCACCGCCAGAGCCGTAGCTGCGCCACAGCTCGCGGCCGTGCACTCCATCATCCGCGCTGAAGACAAGCATTTCTCCCAAGAGATTAAAACTGGAAGGGTTAGAGCCACGCGGCCCGGCAAGGATATCCTTAATCATCACCGTGCCCGCCGCGCTTCCATCGCTGCGCCACAATTCCACCCCATGACTACCGTCATCGGCGACGAAATACAGCATGGAGCCACGGGCGGCAAGATACTTGGGCGTGGAATCGCCCCCGCCGGGGTTAATATCCGCCACCAGCCACGAACGTCCATCGCGCACGTCATACGCATACAACTCACGCCCGTTGGTGTTGCCGCGCTTGGCGCTGTAATATAATACCGGCCCAACAAAACGCAACCACTGCGGATCAACGCCGAGAGATAAACCCAGATCAAAGTACTCCTGCGTTGCCAGGCGCTCGCTTTCGCCAGTTGCCGTGTTGTAGCGCCAGAGCTGGCGCCCAACCGAGGCATCCGTGGCGGCAAAGTAAATACTCCCGCCATAAACCGTCAACCACTCAGGCTTCGAACTCCCCTTCCCTTTGTAAATATCTGCGACCAGCGTTGCCTTGCCTGTAAGCGGAGAATAGCGCCACAGCTCAACGCCCTTGTCATCGGTTTGCGCCTGAAAATAGAGATCGCCGTTAACTTCCACGAACCAGGACGGACTTGAACTGCCGCCAGGGTTGATATCAGCGACCATCTCGACATAGTAGGGAAAGGTCGGGTCCTCCTGGGCGCGAGCTGCATGATGCCGGACAACAAGCGCAGAGAGCAGAAAAACCAGCCAACCCATCCAACGCATTGCGGTCCCAATTTTCATCTTGAGGCTCCTATTCATTCACCAATTCACCCATCCCGATATTCGCTCTTCCGCCAGGAAAGGTCATACCCAGAGAGCAGCCAGGGCCATCTTATTCCTCAGGGACGCACCACAACATCGTCCAGATAATATGTGGCCTGCGTCCCCGCCTCAACAGCCGACCAGAACGACACGACAACAGGGGCTTCAGGATTGTTCCAGACATCATCCTCTACACTGATCTCGCCAACCTTTGCACCGTTAAGGTAAAAAACATACCGGCCCTCTTCGGCATGGATCTCAATTCGAACCGTGTACCAGGTGTCAAATTCTGCAGGCATCTCATACGCTAATGGCGCCCAATCAACCGTTCCAGTCGGATAAAATCTTCCAGCAGCCAACTGGGGCTTGGCGCTCGCAGCCTCATTGGCTCCCAACCTCCACATAATGCTGCCCCCGTTGTTTTGTCCCGCTTGGATCTCGAATTGAATGTCAGACGGCCCACCTGTGAAATCTGAGGCTATCATCACTCGGGCTTCCACCACCGACAAATCGCCCAGCGGGTAACGGAAATAAGACCGTGCATCCATTCCAATGCCACCCCATCGCTCTCCCTTTAGACTCAGGCGTAAAACACCATTCTCCTGAAGTACCGTGAAATCTCCTGCGCTTTGGTCAACACTCACATCCCACCGGGTTATATCATAGGGCTGGTTACCTGTATCACCGCTGAAATCATCGTACATGTACGCGGAGGCAGAGAGGGTGTTAGGAAGTGTCGGAGAAGGCGTGACTTGGGTCTCCAGGGCAGGCAATTCCAGGTCGGAGATGTCCCAAATCTTGAGGTTGTCAAAGGAGATAATGCTTTGCCTCTCAGCATCTACTGTATCATCAACATGGGGGGCTAATGACATTTCACCTCCAGAAGCACAACGTGGATCGCTTTCATATGTGAGTGGGCTATCGTTGAGGTAGACGGCGAACTCTCCTCCACGCGAAATCAACAAAATGTTTACAGGCACTCCCACTTGAATGTCGGGATCGTAGCCCTCGTCATAGTTTGGCTCACAGTCATATTGCCCACAGTACCGCGTTTCCCAATGATGCGAACCGGTAAAGAGAACGAGTGTGCAGGTGTAATCTCCCCAAGTTATTCCTATACCATCATCATGTCCAGATGGTGACTCCTCTACAATGCCGGTGGCCTCGAGAACAAAATCACGGTAACGAAGCGCGTTATTGGAAATATGCACAAGGCCGCTTGCGTAAGCTCGCAGGACTCCTGCTTCGATATTTATTCGATCCATGGGATAATCGTGAAAAGTCATTTCCCAGGCACTTTTATTATCATC
>WFTY01000100.1 GCA_015485245.1 Anaerolineales bacterium
ATTCTGGCCGAGATCGCCGGGAACGCCATTCACCGCTCGCGCCTGCATGAACAGACCGAGCTGCGGCTGCGTCACCTGCTCGCCTTGCGTCAGGTAGATCGTGCCATCGCCTCCAGCCTGGAGATTGATCTGCCGCTGATTACTTTGTTAGATCAACTGGATCAGCAGGTTGGCGTCGCTGCGGCGGATGTTATGGTGCTGGACCCGCATTTGAACCAGCTTGTCATCCAGGCGCGCCGCGGGTTGCCGTCACAGTTCCGTCTGCTGACCGATTCGCGCTCCCAATTTTTGCTGAGTGAAATTGTGGCGCAGCGCCAGCGGGTGATCCTGACGGATCGCGCTCAAGCCAGGGCTTTTTTGTCTGATTTCGCCGATGAGCTGTTGCCGCCTCAATTTGCGGCTTATGTCGGCCTTCCGTTGGTCGCCAAGGGGGAGGTCAATGGCGTGTTGGAATTGTATTTCAGCCAGTCGCTGCATTTGGATGAAGCGCGCGAGATGTTCATCAGCGCGGCGGCTGATCAGGCCGCGTTGGCGATTGAGAGCGCCCGTCTTTTCCAGGGGTTGCAGCAGGCTAACATTGACCTGGAGAGCGCCTATGACAGCACCCTGGAAGGTTGGGCGCGCGCCCTCGAACTGCGCGATCGGGAGACTCAGGGACACAGCAAGCGCGTGGTGGAATTGACGCTGGAGCTGGCGCAACGCCTCGGCGTGGAGAGAGAACAGTTGGTTCACATCCGCCGCGGGGCGTTATTGCATGATATCGGCAAGGTGGGGGTGCCGGACGCCATCCTGCGCAAGCCCGGCCCTCTGACCGATGAGGAATGGGAGATTATGCGGCAACACCCTGTTCACGCGTATGAAATGCTTAAGTCGGTGGAGTTTCTGCGGCCAGCACTGGAGATCCCCTATGCCCATCACGAGCGTTGGGATGGCAGCGGTTATCCGCGCGGCCTGAAGGGCGAACAAATCCCCCTGGCGGCGCGCATCTTTGCTGTGGTGGATGTCTATGACGCTTTGACCCATGAGCGTCCTTACCGCAAGGCGTGGACCAAAGCGCGCGCTCAGGAATATCTCCGCCAGGAAGCGGGGAAGACCCTCGATCCGCAGGTGGTGGAGGCGTTCCTGGCGTTGAATGTTTGAGTGCTGGGTTCTCCCTTGTCCTTTATGGCCTTTCCTTCCGGGCGTGTGCTTTTCCCTGCTCGAAAAGTTTGATATGATTATAGCTGGCGGTTGACGATTGGTGCCGCAGATGTTTCCGTGCGAGTGAAAAAAGGAGAAGCAGGGATGATGGATGATCGGGCGTGGGTGCTGGTCCTGGCGTCGGATGGCGGAGAGGCGCGCTACCTGCTTCCTGAGGGGAAAACAATCATTGGACGCGTGTTGGCCTGCGATGTTGTGTTGCTCGATAGCGGCGTATCCCGGCGGCACGCGCAGATTGAAATTTCCGCGGGCAGCTGTGAGTTGATGGATTTGGGCTCGGCCAATGGCACCCTGCTGGATGGCGTGCCGTTGCCTCCACGTCGCAAGGTGTCTTTGGTGCCGGGGCAACACGTTCAGCTTGGCAGCTTTCGCCTGCGTCTGGAGGCGCATCAGCCGGGGGAGAAGGTGGAGACGGAGCGTATTGTTTTATCGGCTGATCCAACCGCGTCCCTGGCTTCTGGTGTGAACGTGGATGTCCGGCAGACCGTGGTGGGAACTTTTGGCGTGGGTGCTCAGCCGGGCTATTATCTCATTTTTAGTGATAAACCGGATTCGTGGAAGAACGTCCCTTTGTTTGATGGTGAGTACATCATTGGACGTGAACCGGGCTGCGATATTCAGATCAAATCCATGTCGGTCTCGCGTCGCCATGCTGCCGTTAAAGTGGTGGGCGAAAAGATTTGGGTGACAGATCTGGATTCGTCGAACGGGGTGATTGTGCAGGGGGAGCGTATTCCCGCGGGGGAACCTTATCAGCTGGCCCCGGAGCAGATCTTCGTGATCGCCAAGACGCCTTTCCTGGTCTCTCGGCAGGCCAGGGTGGGTGAATCAACTAAGGCGCAACTTTCCGGCGTGGGCACTCAAGTGGTCTCCGCCCCGGTGCTGGATCGGTACAATAGCCTTTCGCGTGTGCAGGCCGGCGTAACTCAGGGATCACTGGTGGCTGAGGTGCGCTTTTTGGATCTCAGCGGTGAGGAGCGCATCACGATTGGGCGGGCGGCGGATAACACGGTTTGCCTGGATCACCCTGCGATCAGCCGCTACCACGCTCTGATCGAGCGGCTGGGGAAGCGCTTTCGCATCATCGATATGCAGAGCGCCAACGGTGTGTACCTGAACGGCGAGCTGGTGGAGGAGCAGGCGTTTTTGAAAGAGGGGGACGTTGTCAAAATTGGCCCCTATGATTTCGTCTTTTCCGGCGCGGGTATCCAGGTCGGCGCGGCGGAGGGGTATACCATCGAAGCGCGCAACATCAACAAGTGGGTCACCAGTGAGATCAATTTGCTGAAGGACATCAGCCTGAGTATTGGGGCGAACGAGTTCGTCGCCATTGTGGGGATGAGCGGCGCGGGCAAGACAACGTTTATGGACACCTTGAACGGCTACCGCCCAGCCACGCACGGCGATGTGTTTATCAACGGGGTGAACTTATATGAGAACTATGATATGTTCCGCGACGATATCGGCTATGTGCCCCAGCGGGACATTGTACATATGGAGCTGACCCCCTGGCTGGCGCTGGATTACGCCGGACAGTTGCGTTTCCCGCCGGACACCAGCGTCGAAGAACGTCACGAGGCGGTTGAGCGCACGTTGAAGGAACTGGGTTTGTGGGAGCGCAAGGATGTGGTGATCTCGCGCCTTTCGGGCGGGCAGTTGAAGCGCGTCTCCATTGGCGTGGAGTTACTCACCCGTCCGCGGTTGCTCTTCCTCGATGAGCCGACCAGCGGTCTTGATCCCGGCACCGAGTTTGAAATGATGAAGTTGATGCGCGGGTTAGCGGATCAGGGGCGCACGGTGATGGTGGTGACGCATACCACCAAGAACGTGATGTTGTGCGACAAGGTCATCGTTCTGGGAACCGGAGGCTACCTCGTATTTTATGGCGCGCCGGAAGACGCGCTGGAATATTTTGACTCTTACCGCACACCGCGCGAAAAGCTGGAACGACCGATGGAGTTCGACGAAATCTACGCTCTGTTGGAAGATGCCTCGCGGGGTACGCCGGCTGAATGGGCTGAACGCTTCAAGCGCAGTCATTATGGCCAGGCGGCCACGATGGTGGATGCCGGCGCGTCAATGGCGGCAGGCGCGAGCAGGTTGACTTCTTCGGCTGCGCCTTCGTTTAAACAGGCGAAGAAAATTTCCTCGCTGGCGCAGTGGCGCATCCTCTCAGCCCGCAATTTGCGCATCCTGTTTCAGGATAAGATCTCCTTGGGGTTGATGCTCGCGCTGGCTCCGGTGCTGGGGCTGATGAATTCCATCTGGGGACGCGATATCTACAATCCCGTAGACGGCAAAATCGAAAAAGTCATGGGATTATGGTTCATGTCTGCGGTCGTGGCTATGCTGGTGGGGGCGATGAGCAGCGTGCGCGAGATCGTTAAAGAAGCGGATATATATAAGCGCGAACGTGCTGTGGGGTTAAAGATCCTCCCTTATATCCTCTCGAAGTTTTGGCTGGGCTTTATCATGGCGATTTATCAGGGGGGCGTCATCCTGGTGATTGCTATGACGTTGGTGCGACAGCCTGAAGCCGCTCGCCAGGCGTTCTGGCAATTGTTCGTCACTATTGTGCTCGGTGTGATTACCGGCTATCTGGTGGGCTTGCTGATCTCCGCCGCGGTGCCCAATCAGAACTCGGCCCTGATCGCTTTGATCGCTGTAGTTGTGCCGCAATTGCTGTTTGGCGGGATGTTTGTGCCGCTTAGTCAGATTCCCTATGGCGATCAGATCAGTTATGGTATTTTTTCTCGCTGGACGTTTGAGGCATTTGTCGTCTCTACCGGCATTGGCGATGTGATCGCTGGTGACCGGTGTTGGGATCTTGCCCCAGAGGAGCGCAGCGCCTTGACCAACGAGCAGAAGAACGCGCCGGAGTGCCCATGTATGGGGGAGAACCTGTTCACCGAGTGCAAGGGCATCCCCGGTTTGCTCTCGCCGGAGTATTACGACGATGTCTCTCAGCGCGCCCTGGCGCAACCAGAGCCGCCCAAGCCGGCTGAGCCAACTGAGCTTCCCACGCCGACCGCGCTGCCCACGCCGACACAATTACCCTCGCCCACGCCGTTGCCCTCGCCCACGCCGCTGCCCTCGCCCACGCCGCTGCCTACGCCGATTCTGCTCTACGAGCTGGATCAATATCGCGATGACAGCCTGGCGCAGAACGAAGCCTATTTCGATGAGTGGGCGGATCAACTGAGCGCCTATTATGACCAGCGTTCGGAGCAGATGAACCGCTATTTCGAGAATGTGCGGGAGCAATTCAACGAATATTCTGATTTGCAGAAAGTTTCGATGGAGACGTATCTCGACCGCCGCAAAGCGCAGGCGGAGGAGTATTCCTCGCAACTCGATCAATACGGCAACGATCTGGCCGATTGGCAGCGCAACCGCCAGAAAGCGGTCAGTGCTGCGGAGAACGTGCTGAAAAACATCGTGGAGAAGTTTGGTCATGCCTTCGATGGCACTGTGCAGGAACGCTGGCTGGTTTTGGGGATTCAGTCCGTGGTGATGTTTGCCGGGATTTTGGTCTTGCAGAAACGGAAGGACACGCTGTAGTTTATGACCTCTCCGGTTCCTTGCCCTGCTTGCGGAAAAAGCGTTTCGTCGGAATCGGGCGAGTGCCCACAATGTGGCGCTGACCTGTTCCCATTATCCGATGGGTCTGGCGTAGATATGTTTGGCTCCACGCAGGTGGATGTAATGTTGCCTGTGAAAGCGCAGTTGCCGCGCGCTTATCTTGTCCTTGAGTCAGGGCGTTTCGCTGGGCGCCGTTACCCGCTGCGTGAATCGCAAATTCTGGGGAGGGAGAAGTGCGAGATTATCCTGCGCGATGAGCGCGTCTCCCGGCAGCACGCGGCGATCAAGTTCGTAGAAGGGCAGTTTATCCTGATCGATCTGGGTTCCGCTAACCATACGTTTGTGAATGACCGGATGCTGGTCCAGCCCGCTCGTCTGGAAAATGGTGACCACATCACGCTGGGAAATACCAATTTGAGATTTGAAATTGATGCAGAATTCGACTCTGCTGGGAGACCATGAAATGCCTTTGAACACCAACCCGTCCGAGAAAAAATTATTGGCAGAGATGTTGGCCCAGAACGAGGGCTTGTCCTTTCCTGTCGTGTTAGAGCTGGCGGAGAGCCTTGCCCGGCAGTTGCAGGCGATCCACCAGAGTGGGGAAGTATATGGCGCGTTGGATGTGGAGGCGGTGCAGTTTGACGCCCAGGGCCGGGTGAGGTTGGTAGAGGGACGTTCGCCGGAAGACGTGTCGGCCTGTTACCTGTCGCCTGAGGTGCGCGCGGGGGAACAGCCAACGCCCCGGGCTGATTTCTACTCTCTGGGGGCGGTGCTCTATCATGCGCTCACCGGGAATGCACCTGAGGAGGATATCCAGGATCCCTGGCCTGGGAATCGCGTCCCTGGTCTGCCTCCTGAACTTGACGAGTTGGTGGCCCGGTGCCTCAACCCGCTTCCAGAGCGCCGTGTTCAGAGCGCGGCGGAGTTCCTCAACGGTCTGGAAGAAGTTCGTCGCGGGCAGCACACCAGTGCGCAAGACACCATTCTGGGTGTGGAGGATCAACTGGTGGGGCACACGCTGGGGGGCTATCAGCTGGTCGAGCGTCTCGGGCAGGGCGGCATGGCGACCGTATACAAGGCCTATGAATCGGCGTTGGATCGTTATGTGGCGGTCAAGGTGCTGCCGGAATTCTTCGCCCGCGATCCGAACTTCAGCCAGCGTTTTCGCCGTGAAGCCAAAGCGGTTGCCCAGTTGAATCACCCGAATATTTTGCCGATTTACAGCTTTGGCGAGGAAGATGGTGTAACGTACATCGCCATGCAATTCGTTGAAGGGGGAACACTGAAGAAACAACGCGGGCAAGTCTACGAGCCGTTACAGGCGGTGCGTCTGACTCTGCCGGTAGCCCGTGCATTGGCGTATGCTCACCGACGCGGCGTGGTGCACCGCGATATTAAGCCGAGCAATGTGCTGATCTCTGAAGATGGCTGGCCGATCCTGGCGGATTTTGGACTGGCGAAGATGGCCGAGGCAACCACCCAGTTGACCGGTTCGGGGGTGGGCATTGGCACTCCGGCGTATATGTCCCCTGAACAGGGGCAAGGGGTTGAAGTAGACCATCGTTCCGACATCTACTCGCTGGGCATCATGCTCTACGAGATGTTGACCGGGGATGTGCCTTTCAAGGCCGACACGCCGATGGCGGTGGTGATCAAGCACATTACCGCGCCGATGCCGCCGCCGCGCTCGGTCAACCCGGATATTCCAGAAATGTTGGAGCGCGTCATTCTCAAGGCGACAGCGAAAAATCCCGCTGATCGTTATCAAACCGCTGACGAGTTGGTGGAAGCGCTGGAGCGCGTTGAGCATGAGCTGACTGTGGCGAAGGAAGTGCTCCCTTCTCAGGTCGCCGGGGAACTTGCGCCCGCGCAACGCTTGAGCTGGGAGGCGGCGCGCCGTGGTGGAAAGTGGGTCTGGGGCGCATTGTTTGGCCTGGCGTTGGTGATCGCGTTCCTGGTGTGGAGTCGCATGGGCGGCACAGCTTTGCCGCTATTGGGCGAGCCTCAGCCGACAGCGACTCTGCCGGTAGCTAGTGCTACTCTGGGCGATCTGCTCTTTCAGGACAAGTTTATTGACAAGCCTTCAGCGGAATGGATTTTCAAACCCCAGGCCTGGGACGTGACGGAGGTGGATGGACGTTACGCGCTGCGTTCGCCCGTGACGCAAGAAACGGTTACAGCGGAGTTGCGTTCGATGGGATGGGAGAATTACGCTGTCGCTTTTGATTTTCGCTTTGAGCAGCCAGATCAGTTTGGGGATTATTATTTCTTTCTGCGAGGCCGTTTAACCGATTGCCCACCGACCGTGAAGGCGCTGCAGAGCTACACGGTGATGGTCTCGCCGAATCAGGTGAATTTGGACAAGGAGACCTGCGCCGAGGGCGGAAAGCGCGAGCTTTCCTTGAGCGGAAAAAAGTTTGACTTCAACAACTGGCACACCGCGCTGTTGTTGTTCAACGGCGATACGCTGGATTTCTACATTGACGGCGATGAATACTTTGAGTTTAAGGATGACGCCTCGCCTTTGGATGGTGGCGATCTATGGATTGAAACCAGCGGCGGTGTGCAGGTGCTGATTTCCAATCTGCGGGTGTACGAAGTCGTCCCCGCCGCGCCCGGACAGGAACCCGCGGTGCCGACGAGCACCCCTCCGATATCGCCAGAGGCCTCTTGTCCCTCTGGCCAAACGTTGGTGTTGGCGGAAAACTTTGAGGATCAGGTTGCCCAGGGATGGGATTTCTCGGATGTTTTGGGGGAATCTGCTCCCTCCTGGACGATTGAAACGGAAGACGACGGCAACCGTGCCTGGCGCGGCGATGGTTACTGGGCGATCTATAATTCGATGGATCTTTTAGATTACGCGGTCTCGCTACGGCTGCGCATGGATGCGAGCGGTGCCACGCATCTCAATATTCGTATGGGGGAAGAGCGCTATTACTTTGCCATAAACGGCGATGTGATCACGCTGAACCGAGATCCCGGCGAGAAACAACTGGCCAGCGCCACGGCTGTGATTTCGGATGATGCGTGGCACGATGTGCAGATCGCCGCCCGAGGCGATCTGGTGACCTTTGACCTCGACGGCGTTCGGCTGATTGAGTATCGAGACCCGAATCCTATCGCGGGCGGCGTCTTTGGTATTGAGGCTGCTGGAGGCTCGCTGTGGTACGATGATGTGTTGATTTGCGGTGTTCCAACGTCAGGGGAGGGCGCACAAGGCGAGGGGAATACTGTGGGAAACATGTTTCTCGATAGTGGTCAACGCTTGGGGGAGCGCGGCGTCCTTTCGCTGGCGGCAGGCGATATCAACGGCGATGGCAATCTCGACCTGGCCGCGGGCAGCCCAGGACAGACGAACTGGACTTTTCTTAACCGGGGGGATGGCCGGTTTATCAAGAGTTACGAAACCGTGCCCGCCGACAATACCACGGAGGCCTTGCTAGGCGATTTCGATCTGGATGGCGACGCCGACCTGGCTGTGATCAACACCTTCTCCCCGGGGATTGTGTGGGTCAATGAGGGCGGGGGGAATTTCGCCAAAGGCCAGGAATTGACGCGTTCCGACTCCTTCTCGCTTGGCGGCACCTGGGGAGGCGCGCTGGCCGACCTGAACGGAGACAATGCGCCGGATATCTGGGAGGCGGCTGGAGGAGCGAATTATGTCTGGATCAATGATGGCCGGGGCAGTTTTTCTCTCCTGGGAGAGGGCTACCCCGGCGGGGACAGCGTGGGCGTCGCCCTGGGCGACCTGGACGGCGACGGCGATAACGACGCCTTTGTCGCCAATTACAATGGCGGGGCGAACTTCGTATACCTGAACAACGGCGATGGCACGTTTGAAGAC
>WFTY01000101.1 GCA_015485245.1 Anaerolineales bacterium
GGGCTCGGAGATGTGTATAAGAGACAGGCTGTTCAATGGTGATGGCTGATGCGCTCTGCTGCAGCGTGACCTCTTTCAGTTGCTCTTCCAGTGTTTCGATTTTCTGGTTGAGGTTGTCGATACTGCGTTGGCGGAACTGACTGGTTTCCACGGCCGATTGCAGTTTCTGCTCCAGCTCGTCACGTTCCCTTTCCGCGTGTGCCAGGCGCGAGGCGAGCGTGGCCTCCTCCTCGATGGCTTCGCTGAGTTTCTCCTCGGTTTGGCGGGCCTGCTCTTGCTGTGTTTGCAGTTGCAGTTTGAGCTCGTTGAGCTCTTCCGTGAGTTCCGTGCTCATGGTCTCCTTGGCCTGTTCGGCCATCTCCAGCTGGGTCTGCGCCTCGTGGAGGGATTGTTCCAGCCTCTGGCGCTGCTGGTCAAGCGATTGTGTCTCCTGTCGCTGCTGCTCAATCTCACGGGTGAGCGCTTCGATCTGGTCACGCAGGCCATCTACCTGGGCGCTATCGTCGCTGGCCTCTGTCCGCGCCTTTTCCAGGGCCCGGGTCAGGTGGGCGATCTCTTCGCCGAGTTGGGTTTCGCGTTGGCCCGATGTCTCTCGATGTTCATGGATCTGCTGTTCCAGCTTGGCGATTTGCCGGTTCAAATCGCTGATCTCTTGTGCCAGTTGTTGATGTGTCTGTTCACTCTGGCGGGATTGGTTGTTCAACACTTCGTGTTGCCGCTCGAGCGTCTCTATGTGCTGTTGGAGCGCCTCTTCGCTGGCCTGTTGTCGGGCGAGGTTGTCCTGGTGCATTTGGTTTTCCGCCAGCGCCTGATCCAGGGCTTGTTGCAGGGTTCTGATCTCTTCGCTTTGGGTGGCGGCGTCGTGGCGGGTCTGGGTGAGTTCTTGCTTGAGCGTTGCCACCAGCGTGCGCTCTTCTTCGATTTGTTGGCGGAGAGATTCGATCTGTTGCTGGAGCGATGATTCTGACCTGGTTTTGCTCGATGCGGCTTCCAGAATGCTCTTCTTGGCTCGCGCTTTGGTCTGCTCCAGCTCGTTCTCAAGGGCTTCGATTCTGGCCTTGTGGGCCTGCTCTTTTTCCAGTTCCGTGTCGATCTGTTGTTGCGAGCGTTGCAGCGCCTGTTGCAGTTCGGTGAGCTGCTCTTTCAGTTCCTTGATGGTCTGTTCGTTCTGTTTAGCCTTGGCGGAATCGAGGGTGATGACCGGCGCCGGTGCGCCGGCGCTTATCTCTTCCGTACTCTTTTGGGAGGGGGCGTATTGGCTCAGCCCCCCTTCGAGGACGTAGGCGTCGATGCCGAGCTGGCTCAGGATGAATGCGGCCACGGTGCTCTTCTTGCCATCTTCACAACAGGCGATGTATTTCTTGCCGCGGTCAAGCGTGGCGGCCTTGAGGCGTAGCTCGGTGAGGGGCAAATTGATGCCAACGCCATCTTTTGCGTAAGCCTCGGGCGAGCGAATGTCGAGTGTCTCCGCCCCCTGTTCCTTCAGCTTGGCGGCGGTTCTGTAGGAGATGGGCCGGACAAAGGAGCGTTGCAGGGTTTCGGCGAAATCGTCACCTTTCAAGCGCAGCAGCAGAGTCTCTTCCGTGGTGACGACCGTGGCGTTGCGGGGGCTGTCGGTAATCAATGCCTCTTCGCCGAAGGAGTCGCCCGGCCCCAGCTCGGCCAGGGTGATCTCCCTGGCGTTGGCCTCGGGGCGGCGCCGCACGCTGCAGCGACCGCTGGCGATAACGTAGTAGTGATCGTCTTTTTCACCCTGGCGAATGACAGTTTCACCAGTGGGCAGTGTCAGAGGTTCGATGGAAATCATCAGGCTTTGGAGCAGGGTCGGGCTGAGGTTTCTGAAGGCCTGGTTGCCCAGCAAGCAGCTGACCCAGTCGCCCGACTCTCCGGTGTCGATCTCGTCGACTTGGTAGACATCTGACCCGGCGTGGCTCCAGCTTTGCAGCAGTTCGAGCAGCTCGAGATCGACGCTTAGAATGCTGGCGGCGGTTTTGACAACCAGTTTGCAGGCGGCACCGTCGGGATCGCAAAGCGGTTGCAGGGCCCGGGGGCTGCCCGATCTGATCTTTTCGGCCTTGGCCGAGCGGGGGTTGATCTCGACACTACCAGAGAGGAGGTAGTAGAGCTGTTTGTGATGGGCCCCCGCGGCGTTGACCGTCTCCCCCGCCTTGTACTGTTTGACCACCGATTTGGCGGCCAGCTCGAGCAACTTGTCATTGTCGAGAGTATTGAGTGGAACCAGGTTGGCCAGCGCCTTGGTGTCGTTGAGTAACGAGGCTGCACTCATAAACTGTTAACTCCTGGGGATGTATTGGCGAATCGGTGATGCGTTCTCCTCAATAGATCGGCTGCCGGGGGAATGAATCAATGGTCGTGCGCGTGATCCAGCGCACAGATTGGCACATTTACCGCAAAAACGGGGATGGCTAAAGGGTCTTGATGAAGACCTTGGAGCGGCGCTGGTAGTTGTAGAGTGTCTGCTTCCGCAGCGGCAATTCCGCCACGTCGCCCGGCTGGTAGCCCCGCTCCTGAAACCAGTGGGCCGTTTGGGTGGTGAGGACGAAGATGCGTTCGATACCCTCTTTCTTGGCGAGTTTCTCCAGTTGTTCCAGGAGCTTGTCGCCCCGGCCGGCGCCGCGGTAGTCGGGCTGGACGGCGACGCAGGCGATCTCCGCCAGCCCCTGTTCGGGGTAGGGGTAGAGCGCTGCGCAGGCGATGATGGAGCCGTCCCGGTCGACCACGGTGAAATGGTCAATCTCCAGCTCCAGTTGTTCGCGCGAGCGCCGCATGAGCATCCCCTGGCGCTCGAGGGGTTCGATCAGCTCGAGAATACCGACCACATCTTCAATAGTGGCCTGGCGCATGTCTTCGTAACTCTCGGCGCTGATCAGGGTGCCGATGCCGTCACGGCTGAAGAGCTCTTGCAGCAGGCCGCCGTCGATCTCTCTCGCTATGAGGTGGACCCGTGGCACGCCGCCCTCGCAGGCGCGCACAGCACTGGGGAGGTAGCGCGCCGGTGGCTGGCCGAGAACCGATTTCAGCTTGATCTTGCGGGCTTCTTGCAGGGTGAGTTCCCGCGGGAGCTGGATTTCGTGCTCGTTGAGGTCTTCCGCTTCGGTCAGAAGGATCAGCTTGTCGGCCTTGAGAGCGATGGCGGCTGCAGTGGCCACTTCGGTGGAGGCGAGATTTTCAATCTCGCCTCCACCGAAGTGGCCAC
>WFTY01000102.1 GCA_015485245.1 Anaerolineales bacterium
AGAGTGGCTCGGCGGCGGTAAGCCGGGCGGTACCCATGTGCACCGCGATGTTGTTCTTTTTCATCAGGAATCCAACGCCTTTGGTCAGGCGCGCCGAGACCTGGCGGCTTCGCTTGACGGCTTTGGAGTAATCCAGCTCCAGGTTGTCAAATGAAAAACCAAAAGTGCGCCCGCCGCTGCGTAACAGGTGGGCGATTTCGGCGTTCTTGAGCAGCGCTTTTGAGGGGATGCAGCCCACGTTCAGGCATACGCCGCCGAGCCACTCTTTATCAATGATGGCGGTTTTCAGGCCGAGTTGCGCGGCGCGGATGGCGGCCACGTAGCCGCCCGGCCCCGCGCCGATGACGATGACATCATAGGATTTCATGCGTTTTCTCCGGTGATCGTAATTTATCGGTGGACGAGAGTCGCCGAGGGGCATTATACCAGCCTTCGATCGAGTACAATGAACCTGTGGGGAATGACGTTATCGGGTCTTTCGTGACACAGGGTTGAGGAGTTTGGAGCGATGGATGGATATTCAATAGAGCCTCTGAAAACCAGGTTGTTAGCCGTTGGCCTGGTTGTGTTCTTTCTGCAATCCTGTGGGACATCGACGAATCCGGTGAGGGGAAACACCTGGCCGCCGCCAACCAAGGTCAATGTGCCTGAGGCATCCACGAATACAGAGACGCTTCCTGCATTGCGGGCGACTGAGCCGGGGGACCGCGCTGCAGGGGATTGTATGCCGTCTTCGCTGACACAGCATATCATCCGCATTGGGGAATATGATCCAGAAACCCATCAGGCCGGGGATGTCTACTTCCCGGAAGAACCGGTGATGTTCAAGCGCGTATTTCTGCCATTTGGATTTGTGATACCGGCTGAGACCTCGGCCACAGGGGAGGATAAGACCAACCCGCAGGCGGCGTTCCTGGCGCCGCTGGAGACGAAAGTATATTCTCCGCTTGATGGGCGTGTCGTGCGGATAGCGGAGTTGTGGAGTACCGCTTCTCTGGGTGATGTCGCCATCCACATCTTGCCGGATGACCTTGAGGCGGGATGTTACGTGGTTGTGGAGCTAGAACACGTCGTCCGGCCAACGGTTCGCGCAGGCGACGTCGTCAAAGCGGGGCAGGCGCTTGCGGAGGTCAGCCCGCTGGGCGCTGAAGCACAGGCCGGTTTGGGGGTTGTGGAATTGGGGATTCTGTCTGCGACGGCTGAAGGGCTCCCTCTTCACCGCTGCCCGTTCGCTTATTTCGCTCCAGAGGTGAGCGAACAGCGATTAGCCGAGCTTGCCCAGATGTTGGCAGCCTGGGAAGATTTCGTCGCTGATCCTTCTCTGTATGCTGCAACGGACTGGGTGGATGGTGTTGTGGGCTGCCTGATGGATGAAATTCTGGAGCGTTGAGCGGTGGTCTTGACACGGCGGACGGGGCGTTCTATAACATATCCTGACAGGAGGTGAAAGCGATTATGGCAACCGAACGACAGCGTGAACTGCGCCGTCGGCGCACCCGTCGCAAAAAGCTGCGCAAGCTGCGCGCCCGTCTGGCGGAGGCGCGCACCAAAGAAGAGCGCGCCCGCATTCGGGAGAAGATGCGCCGCATCAGCCCGTGGGCGCCGCTGCCGGAAGAGTAGCGCTGGGCGATGAGCGCGCCGCGGCCCACCGATCTCATCCTGGTGGCTTATCTGCCTTCGCCGCGCGATCTGGAGATCGCTCGTTTGCTGGGCTGGTACCGCATCCCGCTGGCGACTGCTCCAAAGGTGGTGGCTGTAGATTGGCTGGCTTTCTATCAGCCGGCTGCTTTTGGCGAAGGGCATCAATGGCGCGTGGAATACGTCGCGCCGGTGTTGGGGCACGAGCTGACCACCCGCGCCCGGCTTTTGCAGGATGAACCGGATCATCCCCGCGCCGGGGAGGAGTATTTCAAGGTGCAACTTGGCCCGCTGATGAAATTGCCGCATCCCATCCACGCCGGGAAGTGGAAGCGGGTGACATTTTTCTACACCACGGGAGAATATCTGGCCCGCGCGCAGACGCTCAATGATCTGGTGGTGCACAGCGAGGAGCGCAAACTGCTCTGGCGCTCGTTGCGTGAGCGCGCCGCGCGGAGCGGCTATCAGCGGCAATCACCGCTTCCCGAAATAGATCTGCCGTCTGAAGCGTTGGCGGCGTTGTTGGGGATCAAGGAGCTGCTCGCCTCGTATGGAGAGTAGTGTGCAGCCCTGGCGACAGGTCGGCCCACGACAAGAGAGGTCAGGCAGTGATCGTTTCCTCCATGCGCTCGAACTGACTGTTATAGAGCTCGGCGTAGAAACCGCCTTGTTCCATCAGTTCATCGTGCGAGCCTTGCTCGATGATGTTGCCGTCGCGCATCACCAGGATCAGGTCTGCGCTGCGGATCGTGGATAAGCGATGGGCGATCACGAAGCTGGTTCTGCCTTTCATCAGGCGATCCATCGCTTCCTGGATCAATATCTCCGTGTGAGTGTCCACCGAACTGGTCGCCTCGTCCAGGATCAGCATGGGGGCGTTCGCCAGGAAGGCGCGGGCGATGGTGAGCAACTGCTTTTGCCCTTGCGAGATATTGGTCACCTCTTCATTGAGCATGAAATGGTACCCCTCCGGCAGGGTGCGGACGAAGTGATCTACGTGTGCGGCTTTAGCGGCGGCGACCACATCGTCTTTGCTGGCTTCGGCGCGCCCATAGCGGATGTTATCGGCGATCGTGCCATTGAACAGCCAGGTGTCTTGCAGCACCATCCCGAAGAGATGGCGCAGATCGGCGCGGGCGAAATCCCTCACGTCGTGGCCGTCGATGCGGATTGCACCGCTGTCCACATCGTAGAAGCGCATCAGCAGCTTGACCATGGTTGTCTTCCCCGCGCCGGTTGGCCCGACGATGGCGACCTTCTGGCCGGGCTGGATCTTGGCGGAGAAGCCTTTGATTACCGGCTTGCCGGCCTCGTAACTGAAATGCACGTTTTCGAACTCCACCTGACCGCGTACTTTCTCCATGCGGATGGGCGATTCCGTATCAGCGGGTTCTTCCTCGGCGGCGAGGAAGTCGAAAACGCGCTCAGCGGCAGCTACTGTGCCTTGCAGCACGTTGGAGATATTGGCCAGTTGGGTGATCGGCTGGGTGAATGAGCGTACGTACTGGATGAAGGCCTGGATGTCACCCACCGTGATCAGTTGACGCACGGTCAGCCAGCCGCCCAGGATGACTACCGCCACATACCCCAGATTGCCGATCAGGCGCATGGTGGGCATCATGATGCTGGAGAAGAACTGTGCTTTCCAAGCCGAATCGTACAGCGTGTTGTTGTATTCGTCAAAGCGGGCGATGCTTTTCTCCTCGCCGTTGAAGGCTTTGACGATCACATGGCCGCCAAAAGTTTCTTCCACCTGGCCGTTGACGTGGCCGAGGTAGTCCTGTTGTTGACGGAAAAACTTTTGCGACTGCTTGACGATCAGCATGACGACCATCATCGAAACCGGGACGATCAACAAGGCTACCAGGGTCATCTGCCAGCTGATCGTCAGCATCATCACCAGGATGCCGAGCACGCTCACCAGGGAGGTGACGATTTGCGTCAGGCTTTGGTTGAGGGTCTGGTTGATGGTGTCCACATCGTTGGTCAGCAGGGAGAGCACCTCGCCGTGTGACGTCCCGTCGAAGTAGCGGAACGGCATACGGTTGATCTTCTCCATGATTTGCTTGCGCAGTTTGTAGGTCACCTGGATGGCGACGTCTGTCATCAGCCAGCCTTGCAGATAGCTGAGCAGCGCCGAGAAGGCGTACAGCCCAAGGGCTGTCAGCAAAATGCGGCTGATGGTGTTGAAGGGGACTTCGCCGGTGCCGGCGAGTTCGGCGATGATGCCGTTGAACAACTCGGTAGTGGCGTTGCCCAGGATTTTGGGGCCGACGATGGCGAAAGCGGTTGAACCGATCGCCAGCAGGAAGACCACGATGATTTTTGCTTTATAGGGGTCTAGATAGGCGACCAGTTTGCGTAGTGTGCCTTTGAAGTCGCGCGGCTTTTCGACCGGCGCGCTGGCTATCATGTGGCCGCGGCCCATGAACCCGCGTCGTTGGGATGTGGTTTTTGTCCCTTTGGGTTTGGGGGTGTTGTTGCCATGGGGGGATGTCATGCCAGCGCCTCCTGTTTGAGCTGCGAAAGTGCAATTTCGCGATACACATCGCAGGTTTGCATGAGTTCATGGTGGGTGCCTTCGCCGATCAGACGTCCTTTGTCGAGGACGAGGATTTTGTCGGCGTTTTTGATCGTCGCCACGCGCTGAGAAACGATGAAGACGGTGCTCTTGCTCAGTTGTTTGAGCAGGGCGCGGCGCAGCCGGGCGTCGGTTTTGTAATCCAGCGCCGAAAAACTATCGTCGAAGATATAGATAGGGGCGCGCTTGACCAGGGCGCGGGCGATGGTCAGGCGTTGCTTTTGCCCGCCGGAAAAATTGACTCCTCCCTGGGAGACCTC
>WFTY01000103.1 GCA_015485245.1 Anaerolineales bacterium
GTTAGGGGACGCAATAATCCCACGGGACGCCAGACGGGAACATTCTACCAAAGATTTTTTTTTGGTGTCAAGAGCCGTTTTTGTTTTTCGAGTCCAAGCTCAAGGTGGTTAAACCTGGCAAAAAAACAGCCCCACCGAAGCGGGGCTGAATAGTTTTGGTTGTTAGTTCTTACGGGCAAGGCGGCGTCCACTCGAAGCCGCGGAAAGTTTCTTCGACCAGGCTGTACAGGTCAGGGTCATACTCCTGGAGTTCGGGTTTGGTGTTGATGTATTCGCCGGAGCGGGCTATACGGTAGCCGTTGAAATACATCATCACGCCATCAGCCCAATACTCGAACTTGTCCGTGGCGGCGTAGTGGTTTTTCCACGTGTCTGCCTGCATCGCGGCGCTGTACGCCGCAGCAAGCGCGTCGTCGAAGCCCGGATCGACCGCCGACAAACCGGACGTATGGATCACATGGGCGAATTCATGGATAAACAACTCCATCATCCGTGCCTTGCTTGAACACAACAGATTGGCTTCACCTATAGCCGCCAAAGGCTTCCCGTCTCTATCTGCGAGTCCTTCTGTCCAGCCATCTTCTTGGAAGTCTGACGCGCTGGGCAAATCGGAAACACTATCTCCACGTGCGTAAATCTGCACCTCTGTCCTTCGGTTGGACAATTGCTCGCGTATGTCCGGGCGGGCAACCAGCATGTTGACCACGATCAGCCAGGCTTTCTGCATCGCTGCATCGCTCACTTTTGCAGGGGCGAGGATTCGAATCCCGTCCACGTAGCAGGCTTTCTCGAAGTACGTGCCGCCGGGATCAACGATCTCACATTGGGCATCATCGCCGGTGACAAAGGGCGTGGGGGTAGCCGTCGGCTCCAGGGTCGGCCCCATTGCGTCGGCCTTTGCCGGGGAGATCAGAATCGGGCGGTTGGTCTCTCGATTCCGGACAGTGATTTCGTCAATCAATTCCCCACTGGCCTCGTCGCGCACGCGCCATACGTGCCCGACGGTGGTTTCCTGGGTGTATGCCTGGCCAGGAGTCAGTCGCCTGGTGTACTGCTCCTGGCCTTCGTAGTCCACCCAGAATACAGCGATGTTGCGCTCAGAACTGTTGGAGAGAACCAATTTTGCCGAGCGGCCAGCATCCACAGAAGCCACCGGCTCCGGGGTGGCGGTTGGCTTGGCGGTTGCGGTGGGTGCAACCGTCGCCGTGGGCGGTAAGGCGGTCACCGTGGGAGTTGGTGATACTTCCCCTGCCGCGACCACGGCAGGGGCATTTGATCCAGTAGCGCAGGCTGCCAGGAGCAGCCCAGGCAGAATTGCAATGAGAGTGTGTTTCAACGTAGTTTTCATGTTCGTCGTCAATCCTTTCTCGTGACAATCCTGCGCAGCCTGGCGGCCAGTCTTGTCACGGATTTTGTCTAAAACTGTATCCAGGAGCTTGCGCTCTGGTGGTGATGATGGGTGTGCCGGTCTGCAAGTAGGCGACTGACCTCTCGCAGCAGGATAGTAGTCTTGGACAGTCGGCTTTCCAGATCAAGCAAGCGGGCGCGCTTTTCAGAGTATTCCTGCTGGTTGGCGAGGCGCTGTTCGGCTTCCGCTTTGGCCCGGGAGCCGCGGCCAATACGCTCACGCCGGTCTTTGGTCATATCGCCATCATTCCAATACGGGCTATTTCGCCGATGGACGATGTAGTATACCGTCCACTCTGGGTCTCCCAGGTGTGCTTTCGACGTAGAAGGACGCTCCCAGATTGTCCCCACAGCCTGCGGCATGTGCTCCAGCTCAGTAACGCGTTTCCGCAGTGCGGCGATTTGCTCCTCGGTGCTCCGGGCTTTCTGCACGATGTCGTTTACCAGAGTCGTGATGGTTTCGATCTCGTTCATGGCGTCACTCGTGCAAACGCACCCACCTCAGGCCGTGCTGCCGGGCGGCTGCGGCCAGGCGTTTGTCCGCCGTCCACAACTCGGTGCCCAGGCGCTCGGCCAGGGCCAGGTAGTGAGCATCGTAGGCGGCGGGCAATTGCATTTGCGAAGACAGCACCGCTGCACGCCAGTGTATATCAGCACCCCCAATGGTTTCCACTGGCAAAGCCACAGCAGCAGCAACCGTCTTTTCAAACAGGCGGGTGTCTATCAGCCCATGTTTGCGATACTGGTAGATACCGTTGACGACCTCGTAGAGAAGCAAGGTTGGAGCAACCAGGCGCGCATCTTGCTCGCTCCAAATGCTCCACCGTTCCTGAACGGGATCATCGGGGTGCATTACCACGCGAACAACGATGCTGGCGTCAACGCAGAGCGTTTGCGATTTGCTCATCTCGAATCTCCCGTGCTCTGCGAATCATCTCTGCCGGATCAGGCAACTCCTGGTCTCCCAGTCGCTCCCGAATTGCCCGGTGCGCCTCGGCCAGGACGTCTCGCCAGTCCTCGCCTTCCGTCAGCCGGTCATATTCTTGCTTGGAGATAAGAACGGCCAGCGGTTCTCCCCCCCGCTCGATGACTACTGGTGCGATTTGCACCTGACGCAGCATTTCGCCAAAATGCACCCGCGCCTCTGTTGCGCTAACTGTTTTCTGCATCACGAACCTCCGTCACAAAATGATTGATCCATCAATCGCTTGATGGATATTGTAGTCCAGGGGATGCGGGTTGTCAAGGCAATCGTTCCCCGGCGACACGCGACCATCTTCGGTACGCGACCCTCTTCGGTACGACCCTCTCCCCTACGCAGGCACTACGT
>WFTY01000104.1 GCA_015485245.1 Anaerolineales bacterium
CGAGCGCTAAACTGCCCATCCAGTTGACCACGGAAGAAAAGCTGCCCCCCCGCCTGACATTGACTGCTGACCTGCCTACGCTCAAGGGCAGCCCCAACACCACTTTTCGCTACAATCTGACGTTGAAGAACGAAGGTGACGAGGAAATCACCGTCAACCTGCAGGGTGAGGCCCCGGATATCTTTCTCTTGACTTTCAAACTCACCGGGCAGGAAGTGACCAGCTTCCCCATTGGTGGCGGCGAGTCCAAGCGCATCACAGTGGAGGCCAAACCGCTGGTGGATGCCGAAGCGGGGACGTATCCCATCCGCGTGGAGGCGACCAGCGAAGCGCTTCAGGCCAGCATTGATCTGGAGGCCGAAGTAGCCGGGCAGGCCCGTTTGAGCGTCGCCGGTCTGGATGGTCGTCTCTCCGGCCAAGCCAACGCGGGGAAGGCCACCAGCATCAAGCTGCTGGTGCGTAATCCGGGCAGCGCCGAAGCGCGCGGCATTACTTTCTCCTCCACCGAGCCGAATGGCTGGGAGGTGTCCTTCGACCCGGAGGAAATCGTCTCTCTGCCCGCTGGCGAGTATGCTGAAGTGACTATGAACATCACCCCGCCGAAGGACGCCGTGGCTGGTGATTACATTGTCACCGTGCGCGCCCGTTCGGCCGATAAGGCCAACACCTCGGCCGATTTCCGCATCACGGTGACCACCTCCACGCTGTGGGGTGTTGTCGGGATCGCGTTGATCGCTATCGCTGTTGCCGTTGTGATGCTTGCCGTAGCCCGCTTTGGACGCCGCTGATCCCCTGATGGATCGAAAGGAGGAGTCCAATGCGTGAGGTAGTGATTGAAACCAAAGCGCTGACCAAGCAATATGGCCGCGTGCGAGCCGTCGACTCGCTGAACCTGACCGTGCAGCGCGGGGAAGTGTTCGGCATCCTGGGGCCGAATGGCTCTGGTAAGACGACCACCATCCTGATGCTCCTCGGTTTGACCGAACCCTCCTCAGGTTCGGTGCGCGTCCTGGGGCTGGACCCGGCGCGCGACCCATTGAGCGTCAAATCGCGCGTCGGCTATATCCCCGACCGGATCAGCTTTTATGATGAACTGACGGCGCGCGAGAATCTTTTTTACATCGCCCGCCTGAACGGTCTCTCCCGCGCTGAGGCGCACAAGCGCATTGACGCTGCCCTGGAGCGGGTGGGCCTGGCGGCGCATGGCGATCAGCCGGTGCAGACTTTCTCCCACGGTATGCGTCAGCGCCTCGCCGTCGCCGACGTGCTCATCAAGAACGCCGAAGTCATCATCATGGATGAGCCGACGCAGGGGATGGACCCGGAGCTGGCCGAGCACTTCCTCGGCCTGATTCGCAGCCTTAAAGAGGAAGGCATTACCATTCTGCTTTCCTCGCACTTGCTGCATCAGGTGCAGGCCGTCTGCGACCGGGTGGGTCTGTTCCACAAGGGTCGCATGGAGCTTTCCGGCACGGTGGCTGATCTGGCGCGGCGTGTGCTCGGCGAGGCCTACCTGATCCATCTGGAAGTGGCGGAGGCCGCGCCGCAGGTTGAGGAGGCTTTGCGGAAGATCAAGGGCGTGGTCAATGTGGCGCAAGAGGACGGCGCGCGTAACCGCTATGCCGTGTCCGCCGGCGCGGATCTGCGCGCCGAGGCGGCGCAGGCGGTTATTCAGGCAGGCGGCAGGCTGCTTTCGCTGGATATCGAGACCCAGAGCCTGAATGACATTTACATCAAGTACTTCGAGGAGGTGAAGCATGGCGAAGCAGCGAGAAACTAAGAAGCGCCTCGGTTCACCGTGGACGGGGCTGGGCGCGGTGCTGACCAAGGAGATGGCCGATCACCTCACCAGCGCCCGCATGCAGATTCTGGAACTGCTCATCGTGCTCACCGCCGCGGGGACGGGCTACGCTGCTCTGCAAAACTTGCAGACCGGTGGCAACCGTCATTTCCTGTTCTTGCAGTTGTTTTCCACGGGCAAAGATCCGCTTCCCTCGTTTGCTGGCTTCCTCGGCTTTTTGGTGCCGCTGATTGCCATCGCCCTGGCGTTTGACGCCATCAACGGTGAGTTCAACCGACGCACTTTCTCGAGAGTGCTCTCGCAGCCGATCTACCGCGACTCGGTGCTGCTGGGTAAGTTCCTCGCCGGGTTGTTCACCCTGGCGCTGGTGCTGGCGGCCATCTGGCTGCTGATCTTCGGCATCGGGCTGGTCGGCCTGGGCGTGCCGCCCACCTCGGAAGAGACCGGCCGAGCCGTCATGTTCCTGGTGATGACCATCGCCTACGGCGCCTTTTGGCTGGCGGTGGGGATGCTGTTCTCGATCCTCTTCCGGCAACCGGCCACCGCAGCGCTGGCTTCCATCGCAGTGTGGTTGTTCTTCATGCTTTTCTGGAACATGATCGTTAGCCTGGTGGGGGGCAGCCTGTTGCCCATCCGCTACGGCCTGCTGGAGGAGGTGCTGGCGCGCGCCAACCTGGAGCTGGCGCTCAGCCGTGTTTCGCCGAACACGCTCTTTGTTGAGGCAACCATCGCGCTGCTGGATCCCACCGTCCGTTCTCTGGGTGTGATCTTGCCCTTTGAACTGCAAGGAGCTTTGCTGGGCGCGCCGCTGCCGTTGGATCAGAGCGTGCTGCTTATGTGGCCACATCTCACCGGCCTGGTGGCGGCGACGATCCTGCTCTTCGCTCTGGGGTATGTGCTCTTCCAGCGACAAGAGATTCGCGCCTGAGCGCCCCGGAAGCGTAACAAAATCC
>WFTY01000105.1 GCA_015485245.1 Anaerolineales bacterium
GCATCAGGCGGGGAGGGAGGGATTCGAACCCTCGGTCGAGTTTTACCCCGACAACCGCTTAGCAGGCGGCCCCAATCGTCCACTCTGGCACCTCCCCAGAGGTATATGTTTGTATAGTGCTGGCGGAGGGAGTGGGATTCGAACCCACGATGGATTGCTCCATACCTGTTTTCAAGACAGGCGCCTTCGTCCACTCGGCCATCCCTCCAGGTTGTGGGTCGAAAGAACCCCTCCGAAGCGGGGCGATTTTACCATAGGTGGAGAGGGGTGGCAATGAAATCGTTTTTTCCTTGACCAATCCACCCTTCCAGGCTAAAATCCAACCTTGCGGCTGGCCCCAGCCGCGCTTTTAGCATGCCTTATGTTTGAGAACCTGACTTCACGCCTCAATGATGTGTTTGAAACGCTGCGCCGCCGGGGCAAGCTCTCGGAGCGCGATGTCGATGCCGCTATGCGTGAGGTCCGCCTGGCGTTGCTGGAAGCGGATGTACATTACAAAGTGGTCAAGGACTTCGTCGCCCGCGTGCGCGAGCGCGCCGTCGGCCACGAGGTCTCGCGTGCCCTCAATCCCGGCCAGCAGGTCATCAAGATCGTCCACGAGGAGTTGATCCGCACGTTGGGCGAGCCGGCGCCGCTGGCGCTGCATGGCCCCAAACCGCACGTCATCATGCTGGCAGGTTTGCAGGGTTCGGGCAAGACGACCGCCGCCGGCAAGCTGGCGCGGCGTCTACGGGGGCAGGGCGAGCGCGTGTTGCTGGTCGCTGCCGACCCGTACCGGCCTGCAGCGGTGCAGCAACTCCAAACCCTGGGCGCGCAGCTCGGCGTGGATGTGTTCGCCGAGGAAGGCGTCGACCCGCCCCGCCTGGCGCAGCAGGCTTTCAGCCGGGCGCAGAAGGGCGGCTATGGCGTGGTGATCCTGGATACCGCCGGGCGTTCGCAGCTGGACGCCGAGCTGATGTCGGAGCTTGACGCTATCTCCCGCCGGGTGACGCTGCGTGAAATCCTGCTGGTGGTGGATGCCATGATCGGGCAGGAGGCGGTCAGTCTCGCCCAGGGCTTTCAGAGCTTGCTGCCGCTCAGCGGGCTGATCCTCACCAAGATGGATGGCGATGCCCGCGGCGGCGCGGCGATTTCCATCCGCGCAGTGACCGGCGTGCCGATCAAATTCCTGGGCACTGGCGAAGGACTGGATGCTCTGGAAGTCTACGACCCTGCTCGCTTGGCCTCGCGCATCCTCGGGATGGGTGATGTCATCGGGTTGATCGAACGTGCCGAAGCGACGCTCGATCAGCAGGCCGCACAGGAGCAGGCGCAGCGCATGCTTTCTGGCGAGTTCACCCTGGAGGATTTCGCCAAACAGATTCAGCAGGTGCGCAAGATGGGCCCGCTCGGTCAATTGCTGGATATGATGCCCGGAGGGATGGGCCAGGTTGCCCGCCAGGTGGATCCCCGTGAGGCGGAGCTGCACCTGAAACGGGTGGAGGCCATCCTCAACTCGATGACGCCGGAAGAGCGGCGTAAGCCAAAACTCCTGAACGCCAGCCGCAAACGGCGCATCGCCAGCGGCTCTGGCACAAGGGTTCAGGATGTCAATCAATTGTTGAAACAATACCAGGAGATGCGCCGCGTGATGAAACGCCTGTCTAAGACGGGCATGCGCGGCCTCGCCGGTTTGTTTGGATGAATGTCGGAGCGTGTGAGCAGTGTGGCGTTTCCTTCGACGCCTCCCCCTCTCATTGTTCATGCGAACGGCGAAAAACTTAACATCTGTAATTGAAGGAGACAGATTATCATGGTTCGTATTCGATTGCGCCGCGTAGGCGCGAAAAAGCAGCCCAGCTACCGCGTCGTCGCCGCGGATAAAGAAAGCCCGCGCGATGGCAAGTTCCTGGAGGTGTTGGGGTTCTACAACCCGCGCACGGAACCGTCCACCATTCACTTTAAGGAGGATCGTGTTTATCACTGGCTGAGCGTGGGCGCGCAGCCTTCCGAATCGGTGCGCCGCCTGTTCAATCAGACCGGGCTGTGGGATCGCTATCAGCGCTTCAAGGCGGGCGAGTCGCTGGAGACTCTGTTGGCGGAAGCCGCCGCGGCGGAAGAAGCCCGCGGCGTGGACCCCCGTACCCGCCGCGATGACTTGATCGCACAGGTCACGCAGGCAGCTATTGAAAAAGCGGCCGCCAAAGCAGATGCGGAAACGGAAGAAGAAACCTCCGCTGAAGCAGAACCGGAAGTTGAAGAAGCGGAAGCTTAGGCGGCGAACTTGCTGCCTGTTCACCGGGAGGTGACTTGTGAAAGACCTGGTTGAGTATATCGCTCGTTCTCTGGTCAGCGACCCGATGGATGTGCGCGTCGAAGAGCGCGGTCGCGGGAACAAAGTGTTCCTGCGTTTGCAGGTCGCCAAGGAAGATATGGGACGGGTGATCGGCAAAGGGGGGCGCGTGGCAAACGCCATCCGTCAGTTGTTGCGCGTGGCTGCTGCCCGCGAAGGGAAGAGCGCTTCGCTGGATATTGAAGACCCGCGATGACCTCCCGCAGGAAGAAAGCCCAGAAAAAACAACCCTCCTCAGGCTCGCCGAACGCTGGCGGGCCTGAGTTCTTAGTCGTCGGCAAACTGCACAAGCCGCATGGCGTGCACGGCGAGATGCGCATGTCGGTGTGGACGGACTTTCCGGAGCGCATCGTCCCTGGCGTTGAATTGCTCGTCGGACGTGAGCACCGCCCGCTGATCGTCCGTTCGGTGCGCTGGCACCACCAGGATATGTTGATCGCCTTCGAGGAGTACAGCGATCGTGAGGGGGTGGGCGAGTTGCGCAATCAACTGCTCTATGTGCGCACTGCTGACCGGCCTGAACTGGCGGAAGGGGAGTTTTACCTGCATCAATTGCTGGGCCTGCGGGTGGTCAGCGATGAGGGGGAAGCCCTCGGCCGTGTGGAGAAGATCCTGGAGACCGGGGCCAACAACGTCTTTATCGTGCGTTCGCCGGATGGTGGCGAGGTGCTGCTGCCGGATATTGAGTCCGTCGTGCTCTCGATTGACCTGACCGCGGGGGAGATGCGCGTCCATCTGCTGCCGGGTTTGTTGCCCGACCGTTAGATTGACGAAAGCCCGCTTCCAGACTATCATTTTTGCTATGTTGCGCGCCACCCTGAAAACTATGCGCCCCAAGCAGTGGGCCAAAAACGTCTTCCTCTTCGCGGCGATGATCTTCGACCGCAAGTTGACCAATCCCGAGGCCGCCTTGAACACGCTGTTGGGGGCGGCGGCTTTCAGCCTGATCGCCAGCGTGGTTTATATTATCAACGACATCGCTGACGTGGAGGCCGACCGACGGCATCCCACCAAGCGCGAACGCCCTATTGCTGCCGGAAAGCTGCCCATCCCCGTCGCCTGGGGCGTGGCGCTGCTTTTGCTGGTGATCGCCTTCCCCGTTGCGTACTGGCTTTCTCCTGCCTTTGCTTTTCTGGCGCTGTTTTACCTGCTGCTCAACCTGATATACTCCGCCTGGCTCAAACACGTTGTGCTGCTCGATATCATTGTGTTGGCCTCGTTCTATGTGCTGCGCGTCGCCGCCGGGGTGACGCTGGTGGATGTGCAGCGCTTTTCGCCCTGGATTTATATCTTCACCACCTTTCTGGCGCTGCTCATTGGGACAGGCAAGCGGCGCGCTGAACTCTCTGCGCAGGCGGAGGGCGTCAACGCCCGCCGCGTGTTGGACGGCTACACCCTGGAGTTCCTCGATCAGATCATCGCCCTGGCCTCCGGCCTGACTATCATCACCTACAGCCTGTACACCTTCTCCGCACCCAATCTGCCTGAAAACCATGCCATGATGTTCACCATTCCTTTTGTGCTTTATGGCGTCTTTCGCTATCAGTACCTCTTGCAGGTTAAGGACATCGGCGGCGCGCCCGAGGACGTTGTGCTCTCCGATCGTCCCTTGCAGGCCGCGGTTTTCCTCTATGGCCTGACCGTGCTGGTGATCTTCTACATTTTTTGACCGCGGACGACAGACGACGGTCCCCTGTCCCCTGTCTCCTGTCTTCCGTCCCTTGTCTTAAGCCATGCCCGCATTTACCGCTTCCGCCCCTGGCAAAATCATCCTCTTCGGCGAACACGCCGTGGTATATGGGGAGCCGGCTATCGCCGTGCCGGTGACGCAGGTGTTCGCCCGCGTCACCGTCCTGCCCGAACCGCGCGAGGAGCGTGGCCAGGTGCGCATCCTCGCTCCGGATGTCGGCCTGGAGGCGCGGCTGGACGACCTCTCTGCCGATCATCCCCTGGCTGCGGCCGTGCGCGGAGTTGCCTCGGCCCTGGATGTGGCGCGCCTCCAGGCCTGCACTCTGCGGATCGCCTCGACCATCCCGGTGGCCTCCGGGCTGGGGTCGGGCGCGGCGGTCTCTGTGGCGCTGATCCGGGCGCTGGCGGCCTTTCTCGGCCGTCCGTTGACGGATGCCCAGGTCAGCGCGCTGGCCTTTGAGGTGGAGAAGCTGCACCACGGCACGCCTTCCGGCATCGACAACACGGTGGTGACATACAACCGGCCGGTGTTTTTTGTCAAAGGGCACTCACTGGATACTTTCGCCATTGCCCATCCCTTTACGATTGTGATCGGCGATACCGGCGTCAGCAGCCCGACGAAAGAAACCGTCGCCGATGTGCGCCGCGGCTGGCAGGCGCAGCCGGAGCGCTTTGAAGGCCTCTTCGCCGCCGCCGGGAGCATCGCCCGCGCTGCTCGTCAAGCGATTGAGGCTGGTTTCCCTGATCGCCTCGGCCCATTGATGGACGAAAACCACGCTCTGTTGCAGGCGATGGGGGTTTCCTCCCCCGCTCTCGACCGCCTGGTGGAGGCCGCCAGGAATGCCGGGGCGCTGGGGGCCAAGCTTTCCGGCGGAGGGCGCGGTGGCAACATGATCGCCCTGACAAGCCCGGCGGCGGCTCCCGCAGTCGCCGCGGCGTTGGCGCAGGCGGGGGCGACCGCGACCATTATCACAGAGGTGAAATCCCATGCTGGCTAAACTGCGTGAACCCGTCAAC
>WFTY01000106.1 GCA_015485245.1 Anaerolineales bacterium
ACAGCGACGGAACGCGAGGCCTTCATCGACACCCTCGCCCGGCGCACCTCCCCATCCATTGAATTCTATCTCCTCGCTCTGCTCTGCGGCGCGATCATCACAGCAGGGATCAGCCTCAACTCCCCGGCTCTGCTGGCGCTCGGAGCACTATCCGCCCCTTTGTTGACCCCCTTAATCGGGCTGGGTTTGGGGACGGTCAGCGGTTCAATGCAATTTTTTACCCGCAGTCTGCTCAACTTGTTGACGGCCAGCCTCGTGATCTTCGGTCTGGGACTAATCGGCGGCGTTATCAGCAATTCTATTCCCCTGCCTGAACCCTCACAGGGCCAGCTGCACGCACAACTGGGCTGGCCTAACTTTCTCGTGCTGGCCGTGGGCAGCGTGTTGACGACTTTTGGCGTTGTACACCACCGCAAACGAACCGGCCTGGCCAGCGCAGCGCTGGCCTACGAACTGTTCATCCCTTTGGCCGTGGCAGGATTTGGGCTGGGCAGCCGTCAAGCTCACCTGTGGCCGGATGGACTAATCGTCTTTGGCATACACCTCGCCTGGGCGGCCATCTTGTGCTCGCTGACATTGTTCGCCCTCGGATTCCGTCCACTGACATTGTTCGGATACACCACCGGCGGCGTACTGGCGCTGGTGGGTATCCTGGCTGCAATCGGGCTCAGCGCCACCGGAGCGGCTATCAGCGCCCAGTTCGCTTTGCCCACACCGTTACCCAGCGCGACGCCCGCGCCCAGCAGCACGCCAACACCATCCATAACACCCTCTCCCACCTCTACTCAGCCGCCACCAACGGCTACGCTGCCTGCCACGTTAACTCCTTCGATTACCCCCTCACCTACGCTCTCCCCAACACCCAGCCCAACGCCGGTTTACGCGCGCGTCAACGCCCCGGAGGAATACGGCGGAGCGATTCTGCGCCTCGAGCCCGGCTTCGACAGCCGCTCGATCACCTCAGCGCTCAACGGAACGCTCATCATCATTCTCAGCGAGAAAGCCACCGAAGCCGACGACGCTCTGTGGCTACACGTGCGCATCCCCGATGGCCCCGAAGGATGGATGTTGCAATCGCTGATCGCTATCGCTACGCCTGTTCCGAACTGGTAAACAACCCCATCCCCCTTATTCCACGTCGGTGACCGCAGTCTCCCACACGCGCTGGGCGCGCACCTTGCGGATGCGGCGCTCGCTCACCTGCTCTACAGTAAGGATCAAGCCGTCCTCCACGATGCTCTCCCCCGCCTCAGGCACGTGCCCCAGCCGGGTGTAAATATACCCGCTGAGGGTATCCGCATCATCGTTGGGCAGGTTGGTTTCCATAATCTCATTGAAATCATCCAGGTCAATGCGACCGCGGAAGATATACTCCCCCTCATCCACCTGCACATAAGGCAGCTCCTCCCCCTCATCATATTCATCCCGAATCTCGCCAAAGATCTCTTCGATGATATCTTCCAAAGTCACCAAACCAGCCACGCCGCCGTATTCATCCACCACAATCGCCATGTGTACGCGCCGGCGTTGTAACTCATCCAACAACTCATCCACCTTCTTGGCCTCGGGGACGAAATAAGCCTCGCGCAGCAATTCTTCGTGCAGGGTATCCTGCCCATTGCCCTCCCGCCAAACTCGCAGCAGATCTTTGGCATATAACAAGCCCAGGATATTATCAATCGTCTCGGCGTACACCGGCAGGCGGGAGTACCCTGTAGCCAGCAACAAATCTACAGCGTCCGGCAGCGGCGTGCCAATTTCCAGCGCGCGGATATCGATGCGCGGCACCATGATCTCGCGCGTGAGCGTATTCCCAAGCTGAAAGATCGACTGGATCATCTTGCTCTCGTCCTGCTCGATGATCCCATCCTGTTGACCGACATCCACCAGCGTCTTTAAGTCTTCCGCCGTCACCACGCTGGTGGCACCCACAGGATCTTTCTGCTCACGGGAGAAAAACAGACTCAAGCGCCCCAAGGGGGAGAAAACCCTCTGTAAAACCTGCGTGACCCCCAACCAGCGCAACAACCAGGTCTCCGGGGCACGCATTACATGGCGCTCCAGCATCCACTCCAGCCAGGCGAAGAGCACTCCGGCCAACAGAAGCACGCCCCCAAGCAGCAACCAGGCCCCGTCCAGCGCATCGCCCACAAACAGGAGGATGCCCACACCCACCAGCAGAACACGCGCCAACGTCTGCGCCACATGCAAGCTGGCGTACGGTTGCGGCATACGCTCCACCAACGCGAGCACGCGATGGGCCTTGGGACGCTGCAACTCACGCAGGTGCAACAAGCGCGCCAGGTTGACATGCCGTAACGCCGTGCGCGCGCCTAAAACCACAAAATCCAGGACTATCCCGAAAAAGAGGACAAATGTCAGAACAAGCTGTTGAGTAGAAATCGCTTTCATCACCTTTTGCTGTCGAAAATCACAGCGTTACACATCCAGTTTTTTTATCGCGCGCGCCGGCACACCCACCACCAGCGTGTTGGGGGGCACATCTTTTGTAACGACCGAAGCGGCGCCGGTGCGCGCGCCCGGCCCCAGCTTAACCGGCGCGACCAACATAGTATCGCTGCCGATGAACACACCATCACCGATCTCGGTGGGATGTTTGCGCTCGCCATCATAATTGCAGGTGATCGTTCCTGCCCCGATGTTCACGTCAGCGCCAATCGTGGCATCTCCCAGATAAGAGAAGTGCCCCATCTTGGAACCAGGCCCCAGATAAGAGTTTTTCACCTCGCCGAAGTTGCCCATGTGCACCCCCTGCGCCAGATGCGCTCCCTTGCGCAGGTGACCAAAGGGGCCAACGTCAACATCGTCCTCCAGGATAGCGTGCTCGATCACGGAGAACGTGATCCGGCAGCGATCGCCGATCTGCGAGGCGTTCACCAGCGTGTTGGGGCCAATCACGCACCCCTCGCCAATGGCGGTCTCGCCAATCAAATGGGTGTTTGGGGCCAGCACGGTATCGCGTCCGATGCGCACCTGTGATTCGATATACGTCGTCGCTGGGTCTTGCAAAGTGACCCCGGCCAGCATCCATGCCTGGTTGATGCGCTGGCGCATGCGCGCGGCGGCTTCGGCAAGATGAACACGCGTGTTTACGCCGATCATCTCACTGACATCCTCCACGGGAATCGCCTGCACACTGCGCCCCTCTCGCACAGCAATCTCCACCAGATCGGTGAGGTAATACTCCCCTTTGGGGGAAAGCTCCACCTTCTCCAGCGCCTCCCACAACCAATCCGCCTGAAAGCAAAAAACACCGGTGTTTAACTCGCGAATGGCGCGCTGCTCCGGCGTAGCCTGAGCTTCCTCGACAATCGCCAGCACGCGGCCATCAGGGGCGCGCACAATGCGTCCAAACCCGCGCGGGTCTTCTGCGGTTAAAGTCAGCAGGCTGATCG
>WFTY01000107.1 GCA_015485245.1 Anaerolineales bacterium
GTCGGCAGCAGCACAAAGGGGCCAAAGACCACCAGATACGCGCCCAGCAGCGGCAGGTCGTACTTCCCCACGCGGAACAGCCCCATGAAGGGAATCCACTCGAACGGCGTGGCATACGCCCCGCCGGAGCCCAGCCCCGGCGCGCCGAAGACGCGCCACAGCCAGAATTGAAAGAGCGCAAAGGGCAGCCCTGCTACTGCTGCCAGCCCCGCGGCCCGCGTCCACTCCCGCCGCCACAGGTAGGCCAGCCCCAGCGCCGCCGGGTAGACGAGCGTCACCTCTTTGGCGAACAGCGCCAGCCCCAGCAGCGCCCAGGCGAGGGGATGCCGCTCACGCGCCATCGCCAGCAACGCCGCGGCCACCAGTCCAAAAGCCAGCGGCTCCGGCAAATCCAGCCGGGCCGCTAACACGAAGCCCACCCACAGGCCATACACCAGCGCATACCACGGACGGACCCCAAAGCGCCGCAGCAAGGCCGCGACAGCCCATGTCCCCCAAAAGTGCGTCACCACGCCGAGCCCTGCCAGAACCCACGGGATGCGGCCTGCATCACCGGCGGCCAGCAGCCGCGCCAGCATAGGGAGCAAGATACGCTGATAACGGTAAGCGGGGACATCAAGATGTTGCGCCACGCTCGCCGGGTCGGGATTGCGGGCGATGTAGAACACGAACTGCCCATCGTAGCCTTCCGTACCGTTGGGATCGCCCTGGCTGAAGCGCGTCCCAATGCGCGCCAATGTCAACGGATCGCCGCCCTCGCTCCAGATCACCGAGGCGAGATAGGCCATCAGCACCAGCGCCGTAACCAGCGCCGGCCCCCACGGGTTATCGCCCAGCCCGCGCGCCAAACTTCTCACACTCCAACCCATCCAGGCTACTCAAAGCAATCAGGCCTTCTTGCCCAACCCCCAGCTCCTCCGGCCTCACCACTCGCGAGAGACCGTAGAATACGTGATAATCACCAATCTGTTTCTCGGAGAAATCCACCCCCAGGGATCGGAATCCTTCCCGTAGACGCGCGTCCAGCGCCGGGTGATTGGTGGTGATGTAAGCCACGCGCTCGCTTGCCGCCACCAACTCACCATACGGCGGATAGCGGTCGTCGCGCGGCGTGTAACGAAAATCCTGGTGATAGGGCAAGCGCGGGACGAAGACCAACTTCTCCTGAGAGAGAAACGCCAGAGGGTAAGCCACCCAGTAATTGGTATAGCCGCGGGTCTCGCCATGTTCCGCCAAAAACGCCATCAGCTCCGGCATGTAACGGTGGTCCACCTGCGCCACGGCGTCGAATTGCGTGGTGATGCCCGGCGGGTAAGCCCGCGCACTCTGCACCGTCCCCCAAAAATTATACACCAGCACCAACGCGGCCAGGCCAAGCACGCCGCGCCCATAGCGAACCGACAGTTCCAGCAAAGCCTCTGCGGCGAAAAGCGCCAGCGGGACGATCAACGGCAGGAAATACCGCCCTGAAGGAT
The DNA here is from genome assembly GCA_015485245.1 of Anaerolineales bacterium. Lineage (GTDB taxonomy): Bacteria > Chloroflexota > Anaerolineae > Anaerolineales > UBA11858 > J130. The sequence goes on from WFTY01000107.1 coordinate 1,476, forward strand.
CGGCGCCGAAGGACGTGAAAATAAAACTCAACGCCAGCGTGATCATCACGCCAATCAGCAACGTCGCCCCGCGACGATAGGACGCCGAAGTCCGCAAACGGGTCAGGAGATAGACCACCACCCCCGTCCAGAAAGCCAGGGCCAGCGGCAACAATGGCAACCCCAACCAGCGAACAGCCCAGGGGGGGCGCACGCCAAACACCGCCGTGCCCCCAAAGAGGAAAAACGACCAGAAATGCGTCCAGGTGTTCACCAACCAATGCCCCCGTTCGACTCCGGCGATGCCCCCGCCGGCCAATTCGCGCAAAAGAATCGCCCAGCCGTTCGCCAGCGCGTACCCCCACCACGGCGCTGCGCCCACCAGCCCGCCGAGCGCCATCAAAACCAACGCACGCACTCGTTCTCTCCACGCGCGTCGCCACAATTCTAATAGCAGCATCAACCCCGCGGGGACGGCGTAGACCAGCGTCAGGCCGAAGGCCCACAACCCCAATCCGGCCAGCCACCCCCACAGCGCCCAGTGCCAAGCAGGGGATTCGCGTGTTTCAGTCAGCGAAAAGCCCACCAAAAGTAGCAGATTACCCAACAACAGCGCCTCGCCGTAGCCTCCCAGCGAAGCGGTGGTGTACAGCGTCATCACCACAGGGGGAATCGCCAACAGCCAGACGGCCAGCAAACCCAGGCGGCGCGAACCAAGCAGACGCGCCCCCAGCAGGCAAGTTGTCCACAACACGCCCAGATACAACAAACCCTGTACCAGACGGATCACCCAGATATGTTGCCCAAAGAGAGCAAAGCTCGCAGCAACCAGAAAAGCGTCCAAACTGCCCATATAAGCCTGGCCGTAGAAGAACACCGGCCACTCCCCCTGCAAAATGTGGCGCGCCATCAGCGCCACCACCGCCTCATCGCTGTTGAACGGCACCACCCCCGCCAGCAGCAGGCCGAGCTTCAACCCGGCCGCCGCCAGCAACGCGCCACCGAACCACCAGGTGTTTGGGATTCTGGAGAGGGTATGATAATATCGCTCCTGAAGCTGCATAAGCGCTATTGTAACCCATAGCCACAAGGCTCACTTTACGAAATTGGCGGACGACAGACCGCAGCCAGCCGTCTGCGGGTCGTCGTTTCTCCCGCTCCCAACATGATTCGAGCGACTTCTTCCCAACAGCGCGTTATCTTGCTCACCGCCACCCTGGCGGGCGCTTTCGTGCGCCTGATTCACCCGCTCACCAGCGACTACCCGCTTAACGATGGAGGCTTGTTCTACACGCTGACCCGCGACCTGCTCGCCGCGGGCGGAGCGCTGCCGCGGTTTACCGCGTACAACCAAAGCGCTATCCCCTACGCCTACCCACCGCTGGCTTTTTACCTGACGGCAGGGATCGTTGCCCTGACACGCCTGCCCCTGATGACCCTGCTCCGTTTACTGCCGCCGCTGCTGAGTTGCTTCACCATTCCGGCGTTTTACCTGCTCGCCCGGCGATTGCTGCCCGCCCCTCGTCCGGCGTTGCTGGCGACCTTCGCCTTCGCCCTGTTGCCCACCGCTTTCGATCCGCTGATCGTCGGGGCGGGGTTGACGCGCGCTCCCGGGTTGCTCTTCGCCCTGCTGACGCTGGCGCGCTTCCACGACCTGCTCAACGCTCCCCGCACACACACGCTGGCACAGACAGTCCTGCTCGCCAGCCTGACAACCCTCAGCCACCCAGGGATGGCCTGGTTCACTGCGTACAGCAGCCTGATCCTGCTCGCTTTTCACCTGCGCAACCCTGAGGCGCTGAAATCCACCCTGGGGGTGGCCGCGGGGACGATCTTGTTGACCGCGCCCTGGTGGGGGACGCTGCTCGCCCGACACGGGGTCGCCGCGCTGCTCTCCCCTTACCAGACGGAACGCTTCTCGCTGGCCGCGCTGCTCACGCCCTTCACGCTGCTCTTCACCAACGAGCCGCTGGTAGACTTCCTGGCCGTGCTGGCCTTCTTCGGCTTTCTGGCCTGTCTGCGCCAGCGGGAGCACCTCATCCCCACCTGGTTACTGAGCATCTTCCTCTTTGAACCGCGTCTAGGGGCTGTCTACTCCGCCGCGCCAGCCGCATTGTTGGCAGGGATTGGGGCTGAATTTATCACCGGCTCATTTCGGAACGCGGAGGCGCAAAGCCGCAAAACCGCAGCGAAAAACAATCTGTCGAAGCTGGCGCTGGGGTTCCTCTTCATCTACACTCTGACAGCCGCTTACCTGGCTCCGCGATACAACGCGCTCAACGACGCCGAAGCGGTGGCCATGAACTGGGTGCGCTCCAACACTCCGGTGCAGGCGACTTTCATCGTGTTGACCGGCAACAGCGCATACGGCACAGACTACGTCAGCGAGTGGTTCCCCGCCCTCAGCGAGCGCGCCAGTCTGGCAACGCCCCAGGGCTACGAATGGCAGCCGGGAGGAGAGTTTAACCGCCGCACCGCCCTGCACGCCAGCCTGCAAGCCTGCCGTGACTTCGCCTGCCTGCAAACCTGGGCCCAGACCAACGCCATCCGGCCGCATTACATCTACATCTCCACCAAAGCACTGGCCGAAAATCACCGCACCCTCGCCCTGCCGGAGATCGCCCCCATCTTCCAGAACAACGCCGCGGCCATCTACCCCTGGCCCGGAGAGTGAGGGTAGACGGTGGACGACAGACCACAGACAGCGGACCAATCCAACCAATGACCCGCAAAACCTTCCCAGCGCTGCTCATCGCCATCGCCCTGGCCGCCCGCCTGCTGCCCGGGGCGCGCACCATCGACGACGCTTACATCACCTTCCGCTACGCTCGCAACTTGCTGGCGGGGGAAGGCTTTGTCTACAACCCCGGCGAGCGCGTCCTGGGCACCACCACGCCGCTTTACACGCTGCTGATGACCGGGCTGGGCGCCTTGGACGGCGGAGCCGCGTCTCCCTTCCCGCAGATCGCACTTGTCGTCAACGCCCTGGCCGATGCAGCAACCGTCCTCCTGCTTTACAAGCTGGGCAAACGCCTGGGATTCGAGTGCGCCGGCGCGGGGAGCGCCGCGGTGTGGGCGCTGGCCCCCTTCAGCGTGACCTTTGCCATCGGCGGCCTGGAAACCAGCGTGTATGTGCTGCTGCTCACCGCAACTATTTATACCTATACGCAAAAGAAGCGGGGGGTGAGCGCGCTTTTTGCCGCCCTCGCCCTGCTCACCCGCCCCGACGCGCTGATTATGTTAGGGCTGATCGCGGCAGATGCCCTCAGACGCGCCCTGCGCACAGACCGCGGACCACAGACGACGGACGGCGGTCTGCGGTCCGCCGTCCGTCGTCCAACCGCCATTTTCGCCCTGCTCACCCTCCCCTGGCTGCTCTTCGCCAGCCTGTACTTCGGCAGCCCGCTGCCCCACTCCCTCCTGGCGAAATCGCTGGCCTACCGCCTGCCTCCCGCGGCAGGCTTCATCCGCCTGCTGCAACACTACGCCACGCCCTTCCTCGGCCATCTGACCTTCGGCGTTCCCTGGATCGGCGTCGGGCTGGTCATCTACCCCTTCCTCTCCCTGGTCGGCGGGCGGGAAGCGCTGCGCCGGGAACCACGCCTGTTGCCCTGGATGCTTTATCCCTGGCTCTACTTCGCCGTCTTCGCCCTCGCCAACCCATTGATCTTCCGTTGGTACCTCACCCCCCCGCTGCCAGCGCTCTTCTTCTTCATCTTCGCGGGGATCGAGACCCTGGCGCGGCCCGCGGCGGATTCCCCCAAATGGCGGCGATTCCTGCTCCCTGGCCTGATCCTGCTCCCCCTGCTGCTCACCCTGCGCGGCTGGGAGCTGCACCCCGACCACGGGCCGGAGCGCCCCGCGCCGCGCATGGCCTGGTTCCAGCTCGAACTACTGTACCAACAAGCCGCCGATTTCCTCCAGCCATACCTGGGTGAGAACCCCTCGCAACTCACCCTGGCTGCCGGGGACGTCGGCGTGCTCGGCTACTACACCGGGGCGCGCATCCTCGACACGGTAGGGTTAAACTCGCCGCAGACGCTGTCCTACTACCCCTTAGATGAAGACTATTACGTGATTAACTACGCCGTCCCCCCGGCGCTGATCCTCGATCAGCAGCCCGATTTCGTCGTCCTGCTGGAAGTGTACGGGCGCGCCGGGCTGTTTCCCTCCCCCGAATTTCAGCGCGAATACATGCTCTTGCGCAAAATCCCCAGCGATATTTACGGCAGCGACGGCATGCTGATCTTCGCCCGCCGTCCCTAATCCAGATATTCGCTCAATTTCTGCTGGATGGCCGGGCTGCGCAAACGGTTGAGCGCCTGCGCTTCAATCTGACGGACGCGCTCGCGCGTCACCCCCATTTTACGGCCTACCTCCTCCAGCGTGTAAAGCTGTCCATCCAGCAAGCCATAGCGCAATTGCAGCACGCGCACCTCGCGCGGGGGCAACGTATCCAGCACCAGGCTGAGGTGCTCTTTCAACAGATTCTGAATGGCCTCGTCGTCCGGCGGGGGCGAATCCTCATCGGGGATAAAATCCCCCAGGACGGAATCCGCTTCCTCGTCGGTGGGCATCTCCAGAGACAGGGGACGGCGCGCCACCTTAAGCATGTATTCCACCTTCTCCGGGGAAACCTCCAAAGCCACGGCCAGCTCTTCCACGCTGGGATCGCGCCCAAACTCCTGGGTGAGCTGATGCCGCACCCGCAACAACTTGTTGATCTGATCCCCCATGTGCACGGGCAGGCGGATGGTGCGCCCCTGATCGGCGATCGCCCGCGTCACCGCTTGGCGGATCCACCAGGTAGCATAAGTGCTGAACTTGTAGCCGCGATGATAATCAAACTTCTTCGCCGCCCGAATAAGGCCGATATTGCCTTCCTGGATCAGATCCAGAAAGGGCACCCCGCGCCCCATGTATTTCTTCGCCACACTGATGACCAGACGCGAGTTGGCCGTGATCAGATGCTCACGCGCCGCCCAGCCATCGCGGATGGCCTGCTGGAGCTTCTGGCGTTTCTCAAAGCTCAGGTTGTTTTCGCGGGCCAGTTGTTCGCGCGCTTCCCGGCCGCGCTCAATTCGCTTGGCGAGCTGGACTTCCTCTTCCGCGGTCAACAGCGGGACGCGCCCAACCTCTTTAATGTACAGCCCTATAGTGTCGCTGGTATCAATGTTCGCCAGGTAATTGCCATCCAGAACCGGGTCAATCTCATCCTCCACCCCTTCTTCAATCTCCAGTTCTTTTTCAGAGGGTTCATCGCCCTCGTCGTCCTCCACATAGGGAATCCCCGCGCTAAGCAAAGCGGCAAACGCTTCTTCCAGCAAGCTGATATCCTGTTCGGCTCCGGGGAAATAATGCAAAATATCATCGATGGTGACGAACCCCTGTTCCCGCCCTAAATTCAACAGATGCGCGATCGGAGATGCCTCCTCCTGGCCTTCTGGCAGCCCGCTCTCGTCATCCATGGGTGTCAACAAAGAATCATCAATCATGGTCTCTCCAGCTCCCACACGTCTCCTCACCAGCCAACATGCGAGGGATAGTGGAGATACAAGGCGGTATTTTACCAGCAATTTAGGTTTCCAGAACAAGCAGTTTTCAAGAAACGCCCCTGGGCGGCAAATGTGAAACTTGACACACGGCCTACCAGCCTGTACAATCATGTTCCGTAATTTTATCCGATTAATGTAGTAGTTCCTGAACACATCGCCAGCGTCGTAGCACGAACACAAGGGGCGGCTTTCGCTGCCGCCCTTTGTTGTTTTTCCTGTTCAGGGACGCCCAAAACCATTACCCTGGAGGATATTTTATGTTTGGACTTGGACTCACTCCCTTTGAGACCTTCGCCATCTGGGCCGTATTGGTGACCGCCGTACTCGGTCTCCTGTACGCTCTGTTCTTGCGCAATCAAATCATGCGCGAAGATAAAGGCGATGAGAAGATGCAGGAGGTCTGGACCGCGATTCGGGAAGGCGCAGACGCCTATCTGGGCCAGCAACTGAAATCCATCCTTCCGCTGATCGTGGTTCTGACTCTGGCGCTTTTCGCCTCGGTGTACATCGTCAAGCCGACGCCAGAGGCGGCGGAGTGGTACTGCATGGCCCTCAAAGGCACAACCTTTGAAGCCGCTCCTGCCTGCGCCGAGGCGCTCACCGCTGCGGAGCAACAACAGGTCAGCACCATCATCGGGCTTGGCCGCGCCATCGCTTTTGCCATGGGCGCCGGCTTCTCCCTGCTGGTCGGCCAGATTGGCATGCGCATGGCTGTACAGGGCAATGTCCGCGTGGCAGCGGCGTCCAAACGCTCCTTCAGCGACGCTCTGCGCATCGCCTATCGCGCCGGCACCATCACGGGCATGCTCACCGACGGTCTCGGCCTGTTCGGAGGGACGATCATCTTTATGATCTTCGGCATCGCCGCGCCGGACGCGTTGCTCGGCTTCGGCTTTGGCGGCACGCTGCTGGCGCTATTCATGCGTGTGGGCGGCGGCATCTTCACCAAAGCAGCCGACGTGGGCGCTGATCTGGTAGGCAAGGTGGAAGCGGGCATCCCCGAAGACGATCCTCGCAACCCCGCTGTCATCGCCGATCTGGTAGGCGACAATGTGGGTGACTGCGCCGGAATGGCCGCCGACATCTTCGAATCCTACGAAGTGACCATCGTCTCCAGCCTGATCCTGGGCGTGGCGCTCACAGCGATCACCGGGCATCTCGAGTGGATCATCTACCCGCTGCTGGTGCGCGGCATCGGCGTGCTCTCCTCGATCATCGGCACTTATCTGGTCAAGAGCAACGCCGAAGAAGGCGGCAACGCCATGCAGGCGATCTTCAGCGGATTCCTCACCTCTGCGGCAATCTCCACCGTGCTCTTCGGCGTCGTGGCCTTCGTCTACATGCAGACGGTCCCCGGCGGCTGGTGGCGCCCCTTCCTGGCGACCAGCGTCGGCGTGCTGCTGGCAATTGTGATCGACCGTCTGACCGATTATTTCACCGGTTCTCACAGCGCCCCCGTACAGGAAATCAAGAAATCGGCCGACACCGGCCCGGCAACCCTGATCCTCTCCGGCACCTCGGTCGGCTTTGAATCCTCGGTCTGGGCGATCCTGGTGATCGCGATGACCATCTTCGCCTCCATCTTGATCTATGGCACCGTCTCTGTGAATGCCGCGGAGCAATTCATCTACGTGCTCTACGGCGTGGCAATGACCGGTATCGGTATGCTCACCCTGACCGGCAACAACGTCGCCATGGACTCCTTCGGCCCGATCTCGGATAACGCCGCGGGGATCGGTGAAATGGCCTGGAACGGGCTGGAAGATGAAGAAACCAAGCAGGCGCAGAAGATCATGGCCGACCTGGACGCGGTGGGCAACACCACCAAAGCAATCACCAAAGGTATCGCCATCGGCTCGGCGGTCATCGCCGCGGTCTCGTTGTTCGGTTCCTTCATCACCGATGTCAGCCGGGTTGACCCCACCGCGCTGGCCAACGGCATCCGCGTTTCCATGCCGCAGGTGTTCGTCGGCATGCTGATCGGCGGTGCCGTCCCGTGGCTGTTCTCATCCTTCGCCATCCAGGCCGTCAGCCGCGCGGCTGGCCTGATCATCCAGGAAGTACGCCGCCAATTCAAGCTAGGCGTGCTGGAAGGCAAGGTGAAGCCCGACTATCGCCAGGCAGTGACCATTTCCACTACGGCTGCGCAGAAGGAGCTCGTCCCTCTGGCGTTACTGGGCGTGCTCACCCCCATCGTCGTCGGGTTGGTGCTACAGGTGGAGGCCCTGGGTGGTTTCCTGGCGGGCATCATCCTCTCTGGTCAATTGCTGGCTGTGTACCTGAACAACGCCGGCGGCGCATGGGATAACGCCAAGAAGATGATCGAGGACGAGCCGCGCGACCCGGAGAACAACCTGGGCAAAGGCTCCGAACGCCACAAAGCCGGCGTGGTCGGCGACACCGTCGGCGATCCCTTCAAGGACACCGCTGGCCCAGCCCTCAACCCGATGATCAAAGTGGTCAACCTGGTTGCCTTGATCGTCGCCCCCATCGTGGTGACGTACAAGGAACTCGGCTGGGGCGGCTGGCTGGCCGTTCTGTTGCTGCTGGGCGGTCTTACCTGGGCGATCATGCAATCCAAGCGTGAAGCTCCCAGCCCGATCGAAGCTGGAACCGGGGACTAAGCCCCACTCACTCAAAGCAATAACAAAAGACCGCCACTTGCTCGATGGCGGTCTTTTGTTGCTTCCCAGGTTACCCTATCAATTCTGACTCTCCCAAATCAGGAAATAATCATCCTGACAAACCTGCTCTCCTGGTTCCAGGGTCAGGCAAACTTCATAATCAATGCGCGTGCCCTGAGGCGCGGCAATCGGCTCGAGCTGCAAATATGTACGCCCTGCATCATCGGTTGGAGGAAATTTCCGGTGTTCAACCGCGCCGCCGGGCAGCATCAACGTAAGCTCCGGGCGAGCATCCGGTAAAGGCTGGTGGCCCAAATACACCCGCACATTGAGCATCTGCTGGTCTGCGGGGGCCACCACCGGATAACTCTTAAAGAGTTGCAATGTTATCACCTTTTCGGGCGTGGGCGTCGGGGTGGGGAAAACGCCTAATTGATCGCGATACATCCAGCCCAACGGAACCGCCCGCACCTTGTTGCCTCCGGGCATATCGGGGAGATAGTCCAGACAAAGAGCGACAAAACACTGGCGGAACACTTCGGGGCTTTGCGCTTTCAACTCGCTCACGGCTTTACCAGCCAGCTCAAGACCACCGCTGCGCCGCAAAAACTCATCAAAGTAC
>WFTY01000108.1 GCA_015485245.1 Anaerolineales bacterium
GAATTTATGTTTGCTTTGGTGCAGCGCCTGACGTTTCAAGCCGGGCCAGACCGTCCCGCACGATGCCCCAGATTTCCGCTGTGATGGGCAACGCGGAGAGCGTCCAGAGCGCGTAGGCTGTGCCGTGCAATATCCCTGTGTAGGAAGTGACGAAGATGCTGGCCCACAAAAAAGCTCCGCCCAGGTTGACGGTCACCAGGCTGAAGGTGCTGCCGCCCAGCTTGGCCGGTTCCTTGGGTAGAAACGCCCGCCGAAACAGGAAGGGCACGATGGCGTAGCCAAACTGGAGCACCCAGCCGTAGATCAGCGCCTGGGGCGCGTTTTGCTCAATGCCCGCGCCAGGGAACCCCGGCACACCTAGCAGGATCAAGGGGGCGACCAGCACAGGGGCCAGCATCCAGAAGTACGAAAGGGCGATATGTCGCATGCCAGGGGACCAGGAGCAACGCTCTTTCCATGCAGGCTGGACGAAGTTCAGCCACAACCAGATCGTTGCGACCAGATGCAATATCAAGCCTGGGACGATGAAGTATTGACTGGCGATCCACGGCCCTACAACCAGCCCCAGCGCGCCCAGTGTCATCAGCCAGAAAATCGGCGTGATCGAGCGCGGCCAGGCCAGTTGACGTCCGCTGAAGCGCGGATACAGGTCTACCAGCAACCCGGCAAACACCATCGAGAGCAGTCCCCAGTTATTGGCGGGGATATGCACTTCGATGGGTGTGTGGATACGCAGCGCGCCGACCCAGCCCAGCCACAACCCGGTACCGACGATGATGCCCACCAGGAAGTAGGCCAGCCCCATCAGGTAGAACTTGCGTCCGGCACGAGGGTCAACCTCGTTATCTGTTGGGGGAGTGGACGACGCCCCAGGGGCGACGCGCATCCCGTACAGTTGAAGCCCCAAGAGGACCACTGCGATGAAGATCAGTGTCCCGCCGGAGAAAATCAATGTGCGGTTGACCAGAGGTATCCCGATCAGCAGCACCAACATTCCGGTGTTGAGCGTTGCCCAGATATCCCAGCGGAATTTGGGGCGCGCCTGGCCTGTGCGGATGGCGACCAGTCCGGGTAGCAGACCGAAGGTGATCTGGGTTAGCACGCCCAGGGTGATGAAGTGTACCCTCAACCAACGCAGCCCGTTGAACCAGGGTAGCAACGTGAAACTGGTGAGCGCGGCGTCCAGCGCGGTCAGCACTGCCATGAGCAGGTACAGAAAAGCCATGAAAAAGTAGGGGGAAGACATTGTGAAACCTCGTTTGGTTCTCCCTCCCACAGGTTGATCCAACCTGCAGGAGGGGTTATCCGTTATCAGTGCATCAATCCTGCTTCAAGCAGGCGGTCGTGTACGTTGAGAAAGGTATCGGCCTGAGACTGTGTAATTGTCCCCGCGGAGACCAGCGCTGCCAGGCCCGTCGTCTGGCGTTCTTGCGCGTTGCCTGTTCCGGGGTTGGTGGTCAGATAGTCGTCCAATGCGGTGTGGACGAGCGAAAAAGTATCGGCCTCCTCTTGCGTGATCACGCCCTGAGAGACGGCCTGCGCCAACATATCCGCTTGTTGCGTGGCCTGGGCGGCGGGGTCGTTCGTCGCGCCCATTCCGCCGCGTGGTTGTTCCTGCCCCCGCCCAAGCGCCCGGACGTAATTGATGATATCCCAGATATTCTCCTCGGATAACGTCCCCGCCCAGGGGGGCATCGCCGACCCGAAGGGCGCGCCGCCCTCGCTGATGCGCCAGAACAGGTAGTCGTCACCGAGCATCTGGCTGGTGTGGGCAATGGGGGCTGCGGGTGGATTTAACGACTGCCCGGCTGGTCCGTCGCCCATCCCGCCATCACCGTGGCAGGAGGCGCAATGTGTGGTGTACAGATCCCCGCCGCGGTTGATTGATTCCTCCTCCGCGGGAACGGGGCTGTTCAGGCCGGCGTACGCCTCTGGGATGGAGGCGCGATGGCGTTCCATCATGCCGGAATCCATCCCCATGCCTGCTCCCATTCCTCGGGGCGCGGTGTCCCCTCCCGCAGGTTGGGGTTGGCAAGCCGCCAGCAAAAGCAGCAACACGATTCCAAAAAACAGCTTGCGTTTCATTTGCAACTTTGTGTCTCCATTCAGGTTGTTCAGGGCAGGAGCGCGGAAACGCCCACCCCAAAGGTGTAGACCAGTTCTCCGCCGAAGTAGCCGGTGGTGACGAGGAGGGCCACACCGATCAGTTGAATAACAGTGTGTAACGCTTGTTTGCCGCGCGTGTACGTGCCCCGGTTGCGGGCGTAGCAAACGGCTTGCAGGCCGAAAACCACGAAAGTGGCGATGCCGATGGACTTGTGAAGGTTCAGTGTGGTCAGCGCCGGGCTGTCGGCGGGCAGGCCGCGAGCAACCAGCAGACCGGTGATCACTGTGACCAGCGTGCCAGCCAGTCCTAGCAGGAGCGTGTACCAGGCTGCTTGGGTAAACGCCCTATCCTTCCAGATGCGCCCCGCCCAATCCAGGGCAACATAGCTGAGCAGTAGGGCAATGGGAAAATGAACGAACAAAGGGTGTAGGTTGGATGGCATGGGAAACACCCTACTGTTTGGTGGCGATTGCTTCCGACTTCATTTGCACCACGCCCACGCCCAGCAGGATGGTGGCCGCCAGGATGGATATTCCGCCGATGAGTACGAA
>WFTY01000109.1 GCA_015485245.1 Anaerolineales bacterium
ATGATGAGGAACGGCGGGTCGTCAGGGCTGATGTGGTTGATCGGGCTGGCCTGCGCCACCACCGGCGCGTTCAGGTCATTGATGCCAAAGAGAATCTCGGCCTTGCGTTCGCGGCGCATGGTGATGAAGTCCTCGGCGGTCAGGTCGCTGGGGCCGAACATGTCCACCACAGCCTGCACGCGGCTGGACTGGTCGAGGTATTCACCCACGTCCCAACCGGCGCTTTTATCAGAAGTGCCGAGCAGCGAGACCAGATGGCCGCCCGCGCTGCCGCCCCACGCGCCGATGCGCGTCGGGTCGAGGTTGTAGTCGGCGGCATGGGCGCGCAGAAAGCGCACCGCGCATTTGACGTCCTCGATCTGCGCCGGGAACTTGTGATCCGGCGCCAGGCGGTAGTTGATCGTGGTCACCAGGAAACCGGCCTGGGTGAGCGCGGCGATTTCGCCTTTGGCCCCCTCGCTTTTATCGCCGCTCACCCACCCCCCGCCGTGGACGTACATGGCAACCGGCCAGGGGCCTGCGCCGCTCGCCGGGTAGTAGATGTCCATCTTGAGTTCCACGCCGTGGGGGGTGCAGTAGGTCACGTCGGATTGAACGTCTCCCACATTGTTTGCAGGGGCGGCGGATATGGTCGGGGGGGTAGCGGTCTCGGCGGACTGCCCCTGCCCGGCGGCTCCCGCGCCGCAGGTCAGCGCGGCAAGTATCAACGCGGCGATCGCAAGGAAAGATGTGGCGACAGGTTTTTGCATTCGGTTCTCCTTACCGGACTTCGGAAGTTTGGGCAATGATAACGGCTGCGATTTATCCCGCGGTAAATCCCCTGTAAAAGGCAGGTAAGAGCGTAAGATTGGTGGATGTAATCCCTGTGGCCGGGAGCGTCGATCCCGGCTACAACGCCTATGTTATTTCATGGATTTCGCCCTGCCAGGGCCAGTCTTCGGGGCGCGTCACCAGCCCTGCGCGGATCGGATTCCGGTACACATATTCCCATTTTTGAGCGTAACTCTCGTTCGAGCGCAGCAAATGGTCGAAGAATCCCTTTTGCCAGATTGGCGGGCGTAATTCCTGTAGCCGAGATGGGCCATCTCGGCTACAGGACTCGCGCAGGATGCGCTTGCTTGTCCATTGCTTCCATTGCTGCATGAACGCGGAAAGCGTTTTGGGGTTCTCTCCGGAGAGTGTGCAAAAGAAATGTACATGGTCAGGCATGATGACATAGCGTCCTACAAGCCAGCCATGTCGTTGTTGCGCTCCTTGCCACTCCTCAATCAGAATGCGCGCCACCGGTGGCAGGGTCAGGATGGGGGTGCGTTGGTGTGTGCAGGTGGTGATGAAGAAAACCGGAGGTTCGACAAAGACGCGGTCGAGGCGTTTGAGATGTTTGTGGGTGGGCATGCCTCCTCCAGTTCTGTAGCCGAGATCGCCGATCCCGGCTACTGTTGTTTATGGCCAGACGGAATTCAGGTCGTAGCCCTCGTTCAGCCACGCTTCGGGGGTCAGTTCCCTGTCCTGGATGCGGCAGGTCAGCGGGAGATCGCTGTGGTAGGTGTTCTGATCGATGGTCAGGTCGGCGGCGTCGTGGACGAGGTTGTACAGCCCGCCGCTGCGGGGGTTCTCCACGGCGTTGCCGGTCAGGGTGATGCCCACCGGAGGGACGCGCTGGCCCTCCGCAGCCGTGGCGTGGATGCCGAACGCGTCATCGCTGTTGCGGATGATGTTCTGGCTGGCGGCGCACTCCTGGCAGCCCTCCACGCCGATCACGCCGGGGAAGCGGTCGGGCGTCTCGGCGGCGATGGTGACGTTTTCGAAGGTGTTGCGGTAGGCGTAGACATGGCGCGCCACCGGCAGCAGATTCCCCTGCGCGTCCCGGCTGCGTTCCGCCCAGTTGTACCAGCAGCAGCCTCCCAGGTTGAGGGCGTGATCTTTCACCTGCAGGTCGTGAAACGCGTTTTCCAGGTAGTAAATGCCCTCCGAGCCACCTTTCGTCCACACCGGGGCGCCCACGCCCCAGGGCAGGTCCTGGTTGGAATGATGGAACTCGTTGGCGACGATGTAGGTGTCGCGCGTCCCCCACACGTCGATGGCCTGATCGCCAAAGCCGCTGAACTCGTTGGCGTAGATCAGGTTCATCTGCGCCGGGTAAGAGGATTTGATCCCGTCTTCGATGCTGCCCAGTATCTGGTTGTTCATCAGGATGATGTGGTCGCCCTGCAGGTGGATGCAGGCCATGTAGCAGCCCTCGATGCGCAACCCTTCGAGGATGAGATACGAGCCGGTCAGACGCAGGATAGGTTTTTCTTTGAACTTCCGGGCGAATTCCCGCGCCTGCGAGGAATCGGGGTTTTGGAACAGGTCGCTCCAGTCGGCGGGGTCATACCCGCCGCGCAGAACGGGCTGCTCTCCCGGGTAGGCGGCGATGCGGATGGGAGCCTCTGCGGTGCCCTGGATGGCGAGATTGAGCGTGTCCTCGCCCGTCGGGTAGAGACCTTGC
>WFTY01000110.1 GCA_015485245.1 Anaerolineales bacterium
CAACATGGATTTGCTGAGAAAGCCTGCGCCGTCACCCGCTGCCAGACGGTGCAGGCTTTCTCAGCAAATCCATGTTGGTGGCGGTGTACCGCGAACTGGTCGCAACGGGGGAATGGGCCGAAGACCCAAATTTCCTGGCGCGCATCCGCCTCAAACCAATGCGCACCCTCTCCGGGGTGACGACCGTTACGGTGCTGACCAAACCGTACCCCTGTCCAGGGGAGTGCATCTTTTGCCCCACCGACGTGCGCATGCCCAAAAGCTACCTGCCCGACGAACCGGGGGCGATGCGCGCCTTGCAACACGAATTTGACCCTTACGATCAGGTAACCGCCCGTCTGGAAGCTCTGCACGCCGTAGGACATCCCACGGACAAAATCGAACTGCTGATCCTGGGCGGCACCTGGAGCGCCTATCGCAAAGACTATCAGCAGTGGTTTATCCGCCGCTGCCTGGAGGCGATGAACGGCGGCGCGCCAGCCGAAACGCTGACCGAGGCACAGGAACGCAACGAAACCGCCGCTCACCGCAACGTCGGGTTGGTCGTGGAAACGCGCCCCGACCATATCCGCCCGCGGGAACTGGCCTGGCTGCGTCGGCTTGGCGTGACCAAAGTGCAGATTGGCGTGCAAAGCCTGGATGACCGCATCCTGGCGCTGAACCGCCGCGGGCACACGGTAGCTGAAGTCCACCGCGCGTTCGCCCTGCTGCGCGCCGCGGGATTCAAAATCGTCGCTCACTGGATGCCCAATCTACTGGGCGCAACCCCGCAAAGCGACCGGGAGGACTTCGCCCGCCTGTGGCAAGGTCTGGCCCCCGACGAATTAAAAATCTACCCCACGCAGTTGCTGGCCAACGCTGAACTGTACGAATACTGGCAACGCGGGGAATACACCCCCTACACAACCGCCGAACTGGTGGATCTAATCGCCGACATCAAGACCACCATCCCGCCATACTGCCGCGTCAACCGCGTGATCCGTGACATCCCATCGACTAACGTAGTGGAAGGCAACCGGCGCACCAGCCTGCGGCAGGATGTGCATCAGCAGCTGGTTGAGCGCGGTCAGCAATGCCGCTGTGTGCGCTGCCGCGAAATTCGTCACCATCGGGTTGATCCCACCGACCTCCGGCTGGACGACCTGCCCTATGAAACGGACACATCCAAGGAACACTTCCTCTCCTTCGTCACTCCGGATGATCGCCTGGCCGGGTTCCTGCGGTTGTCGTTGCCTACGGCGGACGCCCCCGCCACCGGCCTGACGGATCTGCGTGGCGCGGCCATCATCCGGGAAGTACACGTCTACGGTCAATCCCTGCCCGTCGGAGAAGAACGTCGCGGCGCGGCTCAACACATCGGCCTGGGGACGCGCCTGCTCAAAGAGGCGGAGGCGCTCGCCCGACAACACGGCTTCCATCGCCTGGCGGTCATCTCCGCCATTGGCACACGCCAGTATTACCTCGATCGGGGTTTCCAACGCGGCGAACTCTACCTGATTAAACCCCTCGTATAATGGCAAACGCCTTATTCCCTCTCGCCCGGCACCATTGCGAGGTGTGATGACACAATCAGCACAACCCCCTGTAATTCCCCATTCATCTTTAATCGATGAGCTGCCCGTCGCAATCGCAATTTGCAATCCCGAAGCAATCTGCTACGCGAACTCAGCCTGCCTGTCCCTGTGGGGAGCCAGAACCCAGGAGGAGATCACCAATCACCCTGGGGTAAAAAATTTACAGCAGGAGCTATACGCTTTCTTTCGGCAAGAGGGAGATCCTTCCAGGGGAAATCTGGATACACACAAGATTCAACGCCTCATCACCCGACTGGATGGCACAGCCATCGCGGTCGAGATGACCATCCGCTTGCTGGCCCAACAAGGCCAGGAATGGTTGATGGTGACGTTCTACGATGTCTCTGACCGCCTGGACGCCCAGCAGGCGCTACGCCGCAAAGCAGTTCAATTACAGGTCGCCGCGGAGGTGGCGCGCGATGCCATCGCTGCGCCGAACCTGGATGAACTGCTCAATCAGGCCGTGACGCTGGTGCGCGACCGCTTTAACTTCTACCACGCCGGCATCTTCCTGGTGGATGACGCCCAACAATACGCGGTTTTGGCCGCCGCCACGGGCGAAGCCGGGAAAAAAATGATCGCCCAGGGCCATAAACTGGCCGTGGGCAAGGTTGGGCTGGTCGGCTACGTGGCCGGCTCCGGCAAACCACGCATTGCCCTGGATGTAGGGGAAGACGCTATCCATTTCAAACAACCCATGCTCCCCGACACACGCTCGGAGATGGCCTTGCCGCTAACCGTTGACGGACGGGTTATCGGCGTTCTGGACGTGCAAAGCACCGAAGAGGCCGCCTTCGACGCCGAGGATGTCCAGGTGCTGCAAACCATGGCCGACCAACTGGCAATGGCCATCGATAAGGCGCGCCTGTTGCGCGAGGCGGAACAACGCGCCCACCACCTGGCCGGCCTGTACGAAACCGCGCTGGCAACCGGGAGCGCCCTGGAAGCCAGCGTCCTCTTGCAACGCCTGTATGAACAGGTACAACAAATGCTGGCGCCGGATTCCTTCCTGGTAGCCTTTCTCCACGAGGAGCAACAGCTGCTGGAGGTCAGGATCGCGCGCGAACTGGGGCAGGTCGTTGAAGCCCTGGAGGGGAAAATGTTTCCGGTCACCGAGGGGGGGCTTACCGGTTGGGTCATCCGCCAGCGTCGCTCACTGGTCGTGAATGATCTCAAGGAAGACACCCTGCCCGTCCAACCGATATTTTCACCCGATGACAAGCACAAAACACGCACCTGGATGGGCGTTCCCCTGATCGTTGGTGAGCGCCTGCTGGGTGCAGTCTCGGTTCAATCATTCCAGCCACGGGCGTTCAGCGCCGATCAACAAAAATTCTTCGAAACTCTAGTCGCCCAGGTCGCCATCGCCCTGACCAACGCGCACTTATTCGAAGCGGCAGAGAAACGCGCCGCTGAGCTGGAAACGTTGCGCCAGATCAACCTGCAAATTACCGCCAGCCTGGATTTCCAAGTCGTCCTGGACGCCATCATGGACGGCGTTTTCAAACTCCTCTCCGATTTGCGCGCCGCGCACATTTTCATCTACGATGGTGAAC
>WFTY01000111.1 GCA_015485245.1 Anaerolineales bacterium
CGCAAGAGGGCCAGTTGATCGCCCAGGCGCTCCCCCCCACAGTCAGCGTGGATCTGCCGCTGGACACCACCATCCCCGAAGCCTATATCCCCAACCTGGATATGCGCCTGAAGCTCTATCAGCGCATCGCCGAGGTGCAATACCTGGAAGCAATCGACAGCTTACACGCTGAGTTCAGCGACCGCTTTGGGCCGCTGCCGCCACCAGTGGAAAACCTGCTCTTGCAGGCGCGGGTCAAAATCCTGGCGATCGCCGCGGGGCTGGAAAGCATCGGGCTGGAGCACAACCAAATCGTGCTGCGCTATCCAGAAGGGCAAAGGCCTCCCCGGGGGTTAAGTGTCCCCGGCCTGCGCGTGGGCAAAACCGCCCTGTGGATGAACGATGGGGCGCACAACGCCCAGTCGGTTCAGAACCTGCTCTCCGTGCTGCAAAAGCTGGCTGGCAGCCAAACCGTCTTTGACATAACTGAGCGGTGACGGTATAATCACCGGTCGGCTTAGTTTAGACGTTAAAGTAAGGAGAGTTGGATTATGGACACAAAACCTACGAGCATACAGGATCTGAACCCCAAGGACAAATTGACCGGCAAGGTGGTGAAGATCCTTCTGGCTGGTATCGTTGTGGATATTGGTTTGGAAGTGCCTGGCGTGGTGCATATCTCGCGCATTCGCAAGGAACCTGTCAACCGGATCGAGGATGTGATTGAAATTGGGCAGACGGTGGACGTTTGGGTTCGGCAGGTATTTCCCGACCGCAAGCGCGTTGAATTGACAATGATCGAGCCGTTGAAGCTCGAATGGCGCGAAATCACCCCTGGCATGGTGGTCAACGGCCAGGTCACCCGCCTGGAGAAATACGGCGCCTTCGTCGAAATCGGCGCAGAACGCCCCGGGCTGGTGCACATCAGCGAACTGACCCACGGCTACATCGACTCCCCCTCCGACGTAGTGCACGTCGGCGACGAGGTGGAAGTCAAGGTGTTGAGCGTCAACCGGCGCCGTAAGCAGATCAAGTTGAGCATGAAGGCGTTGACCGAGCCGCCGCAAAAGGCCGTCAAAGCCAGCCAGATGGAAGACAACGAACCCCAAGAACCTGTCCCCACCGCGATGGAAGCCGCCTTGCGCGAGGCCATGGAGCGTTCGAAGAACGGTGAAAGCAAATCCCAGAAGCAGAGAGACAAGAATGCTTCCATCAACGCAGAATTAGAGGATATTTTTGCTCGCACCCTCAGTCAGAGCAAATAACAGCGAAGACCGATCTACCGAAACGCTCTCCTCAAAACAAAACCCCGCTGATTTTCTTCAGCGGGGTTTCTGATTCTCACGAAAAGGCAGGGCAGCGACTGTAACTGGCTCGCCGTCAACCTGGAGCGCAGCGCCGACCTTATGATGAGGACGTTTCAACACTCCCAGCGCAATCCAGCCCAAACGGGGAGAAGAAACCACCGAAGTTACCTCGCCGACGGTTTTACCCGCCGAACGCACCGCCGCGCCCACGTCCACGCCCCTGGAAAGCCACAAACCAGCCAGGCGACGAGTAACCTTATCGTAATTTGCCTGCCGGGCGAGGACTTCCTGGCCGGTATAACACCCCTTGGAAAGTGAAACGGCCTGTTCCGTCAGGCCAACCTCCAACGGGTTGTACGCCTCCGTGAGTTCACCGCCCCCGCCGGGCACGCCCGCTTCCACGCGACAGACCTCATAGGTCTGCTCGCTCACGGGGGATAACCCTAGCTCTTCCAGGCGGGCACAAAGCGTCGCCACGAACTGACGCGGAAGCAGGAGTCGCCAGCCCAGGCCGCCCAGACCGTGCTGCGCAAAGATTTCCACCTCAGCGCCCTCCACGCTTTGCCGGAGAAATTCCCCCGCCGGGGGCAATGACCATCCCAGACGGGCGACGGCTTCGCTCAGCCGCGGGCCAAAGAGGTCTATCTGGGCAATTTCGGCGCTACAATCTGTCACCACGACAGCATCGTTAAAAAAGATGCGGCTACGCAAGAAAGCCGCGCTCGCCGCGCCGCGCCCCGGCAGCGTCACCAGCGTCAAATGGGCGCCGTGGTGCAACACCCAAAACACATCCAGGATGCGCGCCGTTGGCGAGGTCAACACGGTAGCGAACGCCCCGCCCTGGGTCAGCAAACGCAGATCGTTGCTCGTCTGGCGCTGCAAAAACTCCAGGCGCGTGCTGCCCTCCAGCCGTAGACAGCCGCCATCGGGCAGAAGATAAAACGCCGCCGCCTGGTTGGCGGCGGCGTAGCCTGGTAGCATTTCCGTCGTCGGGTTCAAGCGCATCGCTCACGCTGCTTGCGGGATCGGCGTGCCACTAGTCTTCTCCACCGGCGGCGGGAAAATGGCCTCGAACTCCTCGCGCGTCAGAGTCTCCACTTCGATCAGCTTCTCGGCCACCGCGTCCAGCTTATCACGGTATTCGGTCAAAATCGCTTTGGCACGGGCATAGGCATCATTGACCAGGCGACGCACTTCCTGATCAATTTTCTCGGCCACGGCTTCTGAGTAATCGCGCTGCTCGGAGATTTCTCTGCCCAGGAAGATCAACTCTTCCTTCTGGCCATACACCATCGGGCCAAGCTCTTCGCTCATCCCCAGGCGCGTGACCATCGAGCGGGCCATACGCGTCACCCGTTCAAGGTCATTTGACGCGCCCGAGGTAATGTCGTTGAACACCAGCTCCTCCGCGGCGCGCCCGCCCAGCAAACCGACCATCGAGGCAATCAGCTTCTTGCGTGCCATCAGCGTGCGGTCTTCCTCAGGGTAGATTAGAGTATAGCCGCCCGCCTGCCCGCGCGCCGTGATGGAAACCTTGTGCACCGGGTCGCCCTCCGGCAGAGCGTTGGTCACAACCGCGTGCCCGGCCTCGTGATAGGCAATGATGCGCTTTTCCTCATCGCTGATCAGGCGGCTCTTGCGTTCCGGGCCAGCGATGACGCGCTCAATGGCCTCCTCAAACTCCGCCTGCCCGATCACCGTCTTATTGCGTCGCGCCGCCAGAATCGCGGCTTCGTTGACAAAGTTCTCAATATCCGCGCCCACAAATCCAGGCGTGGCGCGAGCCAGCACTTTAAGGTCAACGTCGTCAGCAAGCGGTTTGCCGCGCACATGAATTTCAAGGATAGCCTCGCGCCCGCGCAAATCCGGACGGTCGAGCACCACCTGACGGTCAAAGCGACCAGGGCGCAAGAGGGCCGGGTCCAACACGTCAGGGCGGTTGGTGGCGGCGACGATAATCACATTGGTATCCGTGTCGAAACCGTCCATCTCCACCAGCATCTGGTTGAGGG
>WFTY01000112.1 GCA_015485245.1 Anaerolineales bacterium
GGATGGACGCCCACATGGAAAGCATGTGGACCAGCGAGTACGGCAACCACTGCGGAGGTTCTGGCTGGGGCGAGATGGGCATGAACTGGTAAGCCAGACGATGTAACGCCCCATCGGCAACAAGGCGGAGGGAAACACTCCCCGCCTTGTTGGCTTTAACCGCCTAATACCCCTTTCACCTTAACACCCCTGCCTTTGTAGTAAAATCAACATATGTCATCTTCATCCCTTATTCGCGTTTTACTGGCTGATGACCACGCTGTAGTGCGCGCCGGCATTCGTCAGTTCCTCGATCAGGCTGATGATATCGACGTCATCGCTGAGGCGGATGACGGCCTCGCCGCGCAGCGATTGATTGCAGAACATCAACCGGATGTCGCCGTTCTGGACATCCAGATGCCGGAGGCCAGCGGGATCGAGGTCACCCGTTGGGTACGCGCCAACCACCCCCAGGTCGGCGTCCTCGTGCTCACCGCTTACGATGATGACCCCTACGTGATGGCCGTGCTGCAAGCCGGGGCAAACGGCTACGTGCTCAAAACCGCCTCCCCGCGCGAGATCATCCGCGCGGTGCGCGAAGTTCACGCCGGGCACTCCGCGCTGGATGCTTCCATCATTCAAAAGGTCATGAGCCAGGTAGCCACCGGCGGGCGAGAACAACCAGTGGAAAAGCTGACCTCGCGCGAGGAAGAAGTGCTGATCTTGGTCGCCAAGGGGTTCACCAACAAAGCCATCGGCGTGCAACTGGGGATCAGCGACCGCACCGTGCAGGGCCACCTGGCGCATATCTTTAGCAAACTCCAGGCGAACAGCCGTACCGAGGCGGTCATGCGGGCGATCTCCCTGGGATGGCTCTCTCCGGGTTTAATGGAGGACTGAGCATGGCGCCTCCCCCACGCGGTTCGCTGCCGCTTCCCGGTATGCGTTGGCGGGGCCTCAACCTGCAATTTTTCGCCTTTTTCTTCCTCCCCCTAATCGGCATTCTCATCTTAATCACCTTTGGCAGCCTCACCCTGCACCAGCGCGCCATGCGCCAGCTCGTCGGTGAGCGGGATGAACGCGCCGCTCGCACCGCTGCGGCGGCCATCAGCGAACAACTTAACCACCGCGCTGCGGCGGTGCGCGGCCTGGCACTGCGCGCCGCCGATCAAACCCCGCCGCTGACCATCCTGCAAAGCTCCGCCTTCCTGCAAAACGACTTCGATCATGGCATGGCATTGTTCACCGCCAGCGGCGAATTGCAGGCGGCCTCCGGAGAATCCTCTTTCTGGGCCGAAACATCTCCGGCGCTACACGATCTCTTCGAGCAGGCACGCGCCCAGGCGGGCAGGCAATCCGTCTTCTCCCCCCTGTTGCTCCCCCCCAACCAAGAGGAAGCCCTGGTGTACGTGGCCTTCACCACCAGCCTCGACACGCCGATTGCGGTAGGCGCCTTTTCCCCCGAAACCCTGGCCCGTCGCACCCTGACCGGCGCCTTCTCGCCGCGCGCCGAATCCGCGGCCTTTGTCGTCACCTCCGACCAGAAACTGATCTACCAGATCGGGACCGCCAGCCCTATCGAAAAAATCACCGCTCACCCTGGCGTGGCCGAGGCCCTGCGCGGAGAAAGCGGCACAACATACATGCAGGTGGCCGAAAGCGAGCACGTCATCGCTTTCAGCCCCATCCCGCCTACCGGCTGGGCGCTGATCATCGAGGAACCCTGGGAATCCGTATCCAACCCCCTACTAAACACCACCCAACTGGCCCCGCTGGTGCTGGTGCCCATCCTGCTACTGGCTCTGCTGGCCCTCTGGTTTGGCGCGCGGCAGATCGTCCAGCCGCTGCAAGACCTGGAAGCCCGTGCCGCACAACTGGCTTGGGGCGATTACCAGGCCATTGAGGAAAACGTCGGCGGCATCGAGGAAATCAACCGCCTGCAAAGGACATTGATCCACCTGGCGGAGAAGATCCAGCGCGCCCAGGAGGGCCTGCGCGGCTACATCGGGGCGATCACCGCAGGGCAGGAGGAAGAACGTCGTCGGCTGGCGCGCGACCTGCATGACGAGACCATCCAGGCGTTGATCGCCCTCAATCAGCGGGTACAGCTGACGCAGTTGAAGCTGGCTCCCGACCCTCAGGCGACCGCTGCCCTCGAGGAGATCCGCGAGCTAACCGAAACCACCATCCAAAACCTTCGCCGCCTGACGCGCGCCTTGCGCCCTCTCTACCTCGAAGACCTGGGGCTGATAGCCGCTTTGGAGATGCTCGCCCGTGAAACACAGGCCGCCAACGGGATTGAAACAACCTTCCACCAGACCGGCGCGCCGCGCCGCCTGCCCGCGGAGACCGAACTGGCCCTCTACCGCATCGCCCAGGAAGCGATCAACAACGTCATCCGCCACGCGCAGGCAAGCCAAGCGGATCTCAGCCTGCATTTCACCACCCGGCAGGTCGTCCTCACCATCCAGGATGACGGGGTCGGTTTCGAGCCGCCCGACAACCCGGCAGAGTTCGCCCCCAGCGGCCACTTCGGCCTGCTGGGGATGCACGAACGCGCCGAACTGATCGGCGCCCGACTGAGCATTCAAACGGCACGTCAGGCAGGCACGCGGGTGCGCGTCACCGTGCCGCTGCACAAAATATAAACCGGCGAAAAGCACCTCTGTTAATGTTGACCGCGGGTACCCATTCCCCCACCCTCAACACAAGTTGTACTATAATAACTGTACCATCCACTTTTTCAACACAACCTAACACATACTGCCGCGAAAGGACAATGCGATGAAAGACAAGCACGATCACTCATCCAAACAACCACAGGACGGCCACGAACACAGCGCGCACAGCGATCACGCGGATCACGCCATGCATTCAGGCCATCAGCAACCAGCCACCCCAATGGATCACAGCACGCATGCCGGACACGGCGCTCCTGCGGCGGCGGGAGGTCACGAGGGACACGGCGGCGATCACAGCGGCCATGACGTAGACCACAGCGGACACGAACAGATGTTCCGGCAACGCTTTTGGGTCAGCCTGCTGCTCTCCATCCCCGTGCTGCTCTACAGCCCGTCAATCCAGAACTGGCTGGGTTTCTCCATGCCCGACTTCGCTGGCAGCACCTGGGTGACGCCTATCTTTGGCATCATCGTCTTCTTCTACGGTGGGTTGCCCTTCCTGCAAATGGCCATCCCTGAAGTACAAAAGCGGCAACCCGGCATGATGACCCTGATTTCCCTGGCGATTAGCGTGGCTTTCATCTACAGCCTGGGAGCCTTCTTCTTCTCCATCGGCGGCACTTTCTTCTGGGAGCTGGTCACGCTGATCGACATTATGCTGCTGGGACACTGGATTGAAATGCGCAGCGTGCGCCAGGCATCGGGCGCGCTCAACGAACTCGCCAAACTGATGCCCGACACCGCTGAACGAATCGCCCCAGACGGCAGCATCGAAGAAGTCCCCGCTAGCCAGCTGCGCAACGGCGACCTGGTACTGGTACGCCCCGGTGCCAGCGTCCCCGCGGACGGGGTGATCGAACAGGGCGAATCCGACCTCAACGAGGCCATGATCACCGGCGAATCCCTGCCGGTCAAGAAAGCACCCGGCGACCAGGTAATCGCCGGGACGATCAACGGCGACGGCAGCCTGCGAGTGCGCGTCACAGCCACCGGAGACCAGACCGCCCTGGCGGGCATCATGCGGCTGGTGGAACAGGCCCAGCAAAGCAAATCGAACACCCAGATTCTGGCGGATAAGGCCGCCGGCTGGCTGTTCTACGTCGCGCTGGGAGTCGCCGCGCTGACCGCGGTCGCCTGGACGATTGGGGTAGGCTTCAACGTCGAGGTCATCGCCCGCGTCGCCACCGTGCTGGTGATCGCCTGCCCGCACGCCCTGGGGCTGGCCGTGCCGCTGGTGGTGGCCATCACCACCGCCATGGGCGCGCAGAACGGCATCCTGGTGCGCGACCGCCTGGCCCTGGAAGAAGCGCGCGAGATCAACACCGTGATCTTCGACAAAACCGGCACGCTCACCCTGGGCGAGTTCGGCGTGGTGGGGATCGCCACCGTCGAGGGCTGGACGGAGGACAAGGCCTTGGCGCTGACCGCGGCGGTCGAGGGCGATTCAGAACACACCATCGCCCGCGGCATCCGCCGCTCGGCGGAAGGGCGCGGCTTGAAACTGCCCGCCGTCGCCTCGTTCGAGGCGATCAAGGGACGCGGCGTCAAAGCCCAAAGCCAGGGACACACCATCCACATCGGCGGCCCACGCATGCTGGAATTCCTGAAGCTGGAACTCCCCGCGGCGCTGCAAGCGCTCAAAGAGCAAGCTGAAGCCCGCGGGCAAAGCGTGGTTTACCTGATCCATGACGGGGAAGCTGTGGCCGCCTTTGCTTTGGCTGACGTCGTCCGCCCAGAGAGCAAAGAAGCGATCGACAAACTGCACGAGATGGGCGTGGAAGTGGCCATGCTGACCGGCGACAGCCGGGCGGTGGCGCAGGCCGTGGCCGAGGAACTGGGCATCGACCAGGTCTTCGCCGAGGTGCTGCCGGAGCACAAAGATCAGAAGGTAGCCGAGTTGCAGGCGCAGGGCAAGAAAGTCGCCATGGTAGGCGACGGCGTGAACGATGCCCCGGCGCTGACCCGCGCCGACGTGGGCATCGCCATCGGCGGCGGCACGGACGTGGCCATCGAGTCGGCGGGCATCATCCTGGTGCAAAGCAACCCGCTGGACGTGGTCAAAATCTTCACCCTCAGCCGCGCCAGCTACCGCAAAATGATCCAAAACCTGTGGTGGGCGACCGGGTACAACGTGATCGCCCTGCCGCTGGCCGCTGGCGTGCTGGCCCCATGGGGAATTCTGCTCTCTCCGGCAGTGGGAGCGCTCTTTATGTCGCTGAGCACAGTGATCGTGGCGATCA
>WFTY01000113.1 GCA_015485245.1 Anaerolineales bacterium
CGGCTTTCGCGCGCGACATGATGACCACACCCGCGGCGCCATCCGACATCTGCGAGGCGTTGCCGGCGGTCACCGTACCGCCTTCTTTGAAAGCAGGCTTGAGGCGCGCCAGCGCCTCCGTGCTGGTGTCGGCGCGCGGGCCTTCGTCGCGAGCAAAGGTGAATCGCTTGTGCTGCGGCTTGCCATTGTCGCCGGGGGTGACGAGATCGACTTCGATGGGCACCAGCTCCGGGTCAAACAGGCCCGATTCCACCGCTTTGATGGCGCGCTGATGGCTGCGCAGGGCGAAGGCGTCTTGATCTTCGCGGCTGACGCCGTACTTCTCGGCCACGTTCTCGGCGGTCAACCCCATGCTGGTGAACGCTTCGGGATAATTTGCCGCCAGGTAGGGGTTAGGGGCGAACTTATAGCCGGTCATCGGCACCATGCTCATCGATTCCACGCCGCCGGCGATGGCAGCCTGGATCTGCCCGGCCATGATGGCGAAGGCTGCGTGAGCGATGCTCTGCACGCCCGAAGAGCAGAAACGGTTGATCGTCTCGGTGGGCACGGAGACGGGCAGGCCGGCGCGAAAGCCGATCAGCCGGGACATGTTCATCCCTTGTTCGCCCTCCGGGAAGGCGCAGCCGATGATTAAGTCGTCCAGCTCCTCTGGGGAGAGGGCCGGGGCACGCTTGAGCAGCGCTTTGATCACCTCGGCGGCCATATCTTCCGGGCGCACTGTGGCCAGGCTACCGCGTTTGGCTTTGCCGACCGGGGTGCGCGCCGCCGCCACGATGACGGGTTCACGATTGGGGGGGAGTTGGTTCATTATCAATCTCCTTTATTCCCTTGTCCCCTTGTTACCTTACTGCCTTGTGGCCTGGTAACCGGGTAATTGGGGGGAACTGGGTCAGTTTCTCTTCACCTTGCCGGTTTGCAACAGAGACCACATGCGCTCCTGGGTCTTCTCCTCGCCACACAGGGAGAGGAAGGCTTCGCGCTCCAGGTCGAGGATGTACTGCTCGCTCACCCATGTGGGTTTGCTAAGCTCCCCGCCGGTCATCACGTAGATCATCTTCTCCCCAATGTGGGTTTCGTATTCGGTGATGTAACCGCCCTGGGCGAACATATACAGGCCGGTGCGCAACGCGGCCAGCGTATCGCGCCCGGCAGCGTAGATTTTCTCCGGCGCCGGGGGGACATAACCGGCATCCAGCATGTGCAGCACTTCTTTCTTGGCCTCGGCCAGCAGATGATCGCGATTCATCACAATGCGGTCACAAGGGGCGAGGAAGCCATATTGCCGCGCTTCCAGTGCGCTGGTGGCCACTGTGGCCTGGCCGATCAGCTCGAAGACGCGCTCCATCGCGGGGAGCACCGGGTTGTTCTTGACCCGTACGGAGGGGTTAACGATGCGGCGCAGCAACTCTTTGGTGCCGCCCCCCGCGGGAATCACCCCGGCGCCGATCTCTACCTGGCCGATGTACAACTCCGCCGCGGCCACCACCCGGCTGCCGTGCATGGTGATCTCGCCGCCGCCGCCCAGTGTGAGACCAAAGGGGGCCACCACCACCGGCTTGGGGAAATAGCGCATGCGCATGTTGACATCCTGGAGCAGTTTGACCACGGCTTCCAGTTGATCCCACATGCCGTTTTGCGCCGCCATCACCACTCCGAACAGGTTGGCCCCGGCGCTGAAGGCGCGCTCGTCATCATTGCTGATAACCAGCCCCTCAAACTCGCCCGCTTCGACGCGATCCATCCCCTCGTTCATCATCTTCATGATGTCGTCGTCGAGGGCGTTCATCTTGGTGTGGAACTCCACACAGGCTACCCCATCGCCCAGGTCGACCAGACTGGCCCCCGGGTTCTGGCTGACGACTTTCCCGGCGGCTTTTTCTTCGTTGAGCACAATGACCGCGGGAGAGCGCCTGATGGGTTCGTAGGCTTTCTTGGCGGGGTTGTAGGCGCCGACCTTGCGGTCGCCGGCGTACTGGTAAAAGGTCTCCACGCCAGCGGCGAGCATCTCCGCCACCCAGGGGGCGGGCGGGAATCCGGCCTGCTCCATCGCCGCGCTGGTTTTTTCTACGCCAAGCATATCCCAGATCTCAAATGGGCCGGCCTGGTGACCGAAGCCCCAGCGCATGGCGTCGTCAATCGGCTTGGGCGTATCGGC
>WFTY01000114.1 GCA_015485245.1 Anaerolineales bacterium
GTTTCCATCACCCAAAGAGCAATACGCGATCTGGAAATCAATCGCCAGGCGGTCAATTACTGGTTTACTGTGGAAGATTTTCTTGGGGATGCCCGCCAACGCTCTGAAGCGTTTCAACTAATGGGCATTTAGCACCGGCAGAGCACATGGATATTCTGGTAGCCACGGTTGTTTTTCTCGCCGCCTTTACTCAGAGCCTTTCGGGCTTTGGTTCGGCGTTGGTGGCGATGGCCTTTTTGCCCGCCGTGATCGGCATCCAGGCGGCCTCGCCGCTGGTGGCGGTGACCGTGCTGACGCTGGAGGCCATTCTGTTGGTGATTTACCGGCAGGCGCTTAATTTTCAGGTTATCTGGCGGGTGATTGCCGGTTCGCTGGCAGGGGTGCCGCTGGGGCTTTTGCTGCTTGAGCGTGTCCCGGAACGCATTGTTCTACTTCTGCTGGGTGTAGTCATCCTGGGATACGCGCTCTACGCTTTGTTGGAAATCAGGCTGCCAACCCTGCGAGCGCCCATCTGGGCGTATTTTTTCGGGTTGCTGGCCGGAATGTTGGGCGGGGCTTACAACACCTCCGGCCCGCCAGTGGTGATCTACGCCAACTGCCGTCGCTGGCAACCGCTGGAGTTCAAGAGCAATATGCAGGGGTTCTTTATCTTTTCCAGCCTGCTGGTCGCTGGGGCGCATTTCATCAATAACAACCTGACGGTGGCCGTGTGGCGCTATTTCGCCCTCTCCCTGCCCGCGTTGCTGCTTGGTATCCTGGCTGGCACTCGCCTGGATGGCGTGATTGACGCCAGAACCTTTCAGCGGATTGTGTTACTCTTGTTGGCGTTGATGGGTTTTCGGTTGATCCTTGGCCAGATAGGGGGGTGAAAACTGCGCTTGCGTGATCGCCACAGGTCTACTATACTTATTGCGTCCCCTCAATTTGATGACAATTTCACCAGGGGTACGAATTATCCATCCCTTTTGCGCCGCTTTGCCCGCGCAATCTGTTACCATGCTTAAGAAAAGGAGAAATCCCAATGGCTTTCAGTTTTACTAACTCCAAAGGTACAACCTACTATTTGCACGGGAAGACCACCACGACCAAAACCGGCAAGCAGCGAACGCTGTATTTCTTTGCAAAAGAAGTCAAGCCCGAAGGAGCGTTGGACGCCGTTCCTGCTGGGTATGAGGTCTCCGAGAGCAAGAACGGCCTGCCGGTGTTGAAGAAGAAACAATAACCTGGTAAGCGCTGCGGCCCCCGAAATTGCCGGGGGCCGTTTTGATTCTCCGGGGGATGCGTCGGAGGCTTACCGCCACACTGCGATGAACTCGGCGATTTTCTCTTTGATGTCGGCGAAGCGATCGGTGGGCAGGCGGTAGTTTGCCAGATACTCGCGGGCGGCCTGTTCGCCGCTTTCAACCATCTGGCGGTAGCGCGGATCGCTCATCTCGGGGCGGATGTCGAAATCGATCGGTGAGACGCAGCAATTGCTCACGTTGATCGAGCGCAATCGGTCAGCGGCGCGGTAGTTCAGCGTGGTGTTGTAAATTTCGCCGATGGTTTCCATCAGGTTCTCGGCGAAGCCGATCAGATTGGTGATCGGCTCATCACGTTGGGGGCAGCCCTCGGGAGTGTAGAGGCGGCATCCCAGTGTTTCCCAGTTAATCCCATAGGTGAAATGACGGCTGGTGGCGGCGAATTCGGGGGCGTCGAACAGGTTGATGGGGAAGTTGCTCAGCGCGCCGCCGTCAACGTAGAAATCTCCCTCGCCGATGGCCTGTCCGTCGAACTGGATGGCCTCGAAGAGGAAGGGAATACTCCCCGACATCAGCACCGCGTCGGCCACGGCGACATCGGGCGTTTTCTCTGCTGAAAAAACCTCTGCCCGGTGGCGGGAGACGTTGACGGCCACAATGTACAGTTCCCGAAAGCCGCGAGCGCGAAAGTCGGCGAAGGTGGCGCGCCCGTCGCCCCCGCACTGACGGGCGATGGTCGCCTCCAGCCAGGAAAGCATGTATTCGTTGGAGTATAGCCCAAAGCGGCGGATCAACCGGTTGATGGCGCTCAGGTTGCCGCGCACCTTGCCCAGTTGAGCTTCCAGCAGGCGAGCTTCACGACGGTTGTTCTCGTCGTTGGCCGAGGAGGCCCGCACTTGAGTGAGGTCAAGCGATTTGTAAAGTTCGATCGTCTCTTCGGCGCTGAGGCGGAAGCTGAGCAAAGTAGCTTGCAGCGCGCCGGCGGATGTGCCCCCGACGCGTTCGATTTGATCCAGAATATTGTGTTCCTCCAGCACGCGCAGCACGCCGTGATATCCATAAGCTTTAACCCCGCCACCTTGAAAAACCAGGTTGCGAAATGGATAAGCGGATGAGAACGATGGCAATGATAATATGGAACGTTTGGTCATGTTCAACCTCCTGAACAACCCCTTGATGGTGGTTTGTGGGGATGAATTGTACCGCTGAGTTGCGAAAAACGATACATTGATGGTAAAGTAGACTCACCATGAATACGCCGCGTGTATCTTTTGTTATGGGGTGGTTGAAATTGCTGGTCAGCCTGGTTTGGGCGGGGCTGAGCCTGGCGGGGCTGGTTTTTGGCGCTCGCTTTTTCGCCGGCGCGGAGGCTCAACTGGCCGAGCGCATCATCCCTGTGCAGGATCAGCTGATGACCGGGCGCGCCCTGCTGACCGAAACCGGCGCGGCTCTGGCGGCCACGGAGGCCGCGTTGGTCACCGCGGAGGAGGCTGCCCTGGCCACGGCCGCCACCCTTGATGATAGCGCTGCGCTTCTCGCCGATGTCGCGCAGGTGGTGGCGGAGGATATCCCCGCGACCCTGGTCGAAGTGCAGGCCTCCATGCCTGCGCTGATCGAAACCGCTGCTGCCGTGGATCAGACGTTGGGGTTCCTGGCTGGGATCAGCCTGACGATTCCCAACCCCTTTGGAGTGGATTGGGGCATTGGCCTGGGGGTGGAATACAACCCGGAGGTACCCCTCGATGTCGCTCTGGCAGAGGTCAGCGGTGGGTTGGATGGGTTGCCGGAGCAATTGCAGGCCATGGGAGAGGAGGTGGGCCTCGCCAGACAAAACGCTCAGGCTGTGGGGCAGCAGGCGAACGCGCTGGCCGCGGATTTGCAGGCCACGCGACAACAAGTTGCCGCGCTGCGGGATCAGGTCGAAGCGGTGAGCGCCGGGCTGGTTTCGTTGGAGAACGGTTTGAGTGAGCTTTATCAACGCGCTGAGCGCATGTTGCCGCGGGTGCGGCTGGCCTGGCTGGGGTTGATGTCGCTGGTGCTGCTCGGTCAAGTGCCGGGGTTGTACCTGGCCGCGGTGATGATGCGCGGCGAGTGGATTCAAACGTGGAGGGATCAATCATGAAGGTGTGGCGAATATTCTTTCAGGCCCGGCGGCATTCCTCCGCCTGGTGGTGGGGTTTGCAATTGGGCATCGCCGCCGCTTTGCTGGTGCGCTGGTGGTTGGAGAATCAGCAGTCCTCTGTCCCGCTGAAGCCGAGGCGGTCCGCCCCCCCTCCAACCAAAGGCGACGCGGTTAGCTCCTCTCCCCCAGAGAAACCGGTTGCCCCCGACGATGACCTGACGCGCATTCGGGGCATTGGGCCGAAGTACGCGGCCGTCTTGAACGCGGCGGGCGTGAGGCGTTTTGACCAGCTGGCGGCGATGTCGGAGGCGGAGTTGATGGCGCTTTTCGCTTCCACGGGACGCCGCCCCGATGTCTCTACCTGGGCGGCGCAGGCGGCACGTTTGATAGCTGAGTAAGGGAGCGCTTGGATGGCTCGCCTGCGCACGGCTTTTCTGACAGCGGCGTGGCTTGCCCTGGTGTGGTTCGCCCTCGCCCAGGCGCAGGGCGGTTCGCCAGTGGCGCTGGTGTTGACCGTTGATGGCCCGGTCACGCCGGTTATGGCCGAGTATCTACGGCGGGGAATTCGCCTGGCGGAGCAGCGCGACGCTGAGGTGGTGATTTTTCAATTGAACACCCCCGGCGGCGCGATTGACGCCATGACCGATGTTGTTGAAGTGTTGCGCGCCAGCCGCGTGCCGGTGGTGGTCTATGTCGCCCCGCGCGGGGCGATTGCCGGCAGCGCGGGTACGGTGATCGCCCTCGCCGGGCACCTGGCAGCCATGGCTCCCGAGACGGCCATCGGCGCGGCCAGCCCGGTCGGCGCGCAGGGGGAGGATATTGGCGAGACGCTGGAATCCAAGGTCAAGGAGATCCTCAAGGCGCAGGTGCGCTCGCTGGCCTCCTGGCGCGGCGAAGAAGCCCTCCGCCTGGCGGAGGCGACGATTGAGTCCGCCAGGGCGGTCTCGGCGGATGAGGCGCTGGACGCCGGCTTAATTGATCTGATCGCCGCCGATCTCCCCGACCTGCTGGCGCAACTGGATGGCCGCACGGCGCAAACGGCCAGCGGGGGAGTTACCCTGCACACCAGCGGCGCGCAGATCGTCCCCGTAGGGTTGTCGCTGCTGGAGCAACTGCTTTTCATGCTTACCAACCCCAACATCGTGTTTATACTGCTTAGTGTGGGAGTGCAGGCGGTCCTGATTGAACTTTCCAGCCCCGGCGGATGGGTGGCCGGTTTTCTCGGCGTGGTCTGCCTGGCGCTGGCCGGGTACGGCCTGGGGGTATTGCCGGTTAACTGGTTTGGATTGGTCTTTTTGCTTATGGCCTTTGTCCTCTTTATCTTGGATCTCAAGGCGCCGACGCATGGCGCGCTCACCGTTGCAGGGATCAGTTCGTTAGTTGTGGCTGCGCTGGTGATGTTCAACACTCCGGTGACGCCGCCGGCGCTGCGAGTCTCAGTGCCGCTGGTGGTGGGGGTATCCCTGGCCACTGGCGGTCTGTTTGCCCTGGTGCTTGGCTTTGCCGTGCGCGCCCAAAAAGCGCCCCTGCGCAGCGGGCGGGAAATTCTGATC
>WFTY01000115.1 GCA_015485245.1 Anaerolineales bacterium
AAATAACTGACAAACATCCCCATCAACCCGGTCAGCGCGCCGATCGACACCGAGAACAAAAGCATGTGGTTAAAGCTGTCTGTCAACAGGCGGGCGCTGATGGCTGGAATCACCAGGGCAGCGGCGATCAGCGTCACGCCGAGGATCTGCATCGAGGTGATCAGCGCAGCCGCCAGCAACAGGGCAAAGATGGTATCCACCCACTCGGTACGCACCCCATACGCGCGAGCGACCTCCTCATCAAAGGTGGTGAACAACAACTGCCGGTACATGAAAAAGATGACCACAGCCACCAGAAGCGTAACCCCCGCCACCACGTAGACATCCTGACGGGTGACGCCGAGGACATTGCCGAACAGCGCGGCGTCAAAGGAGCGCGTAAAGCGTTGGTAACGGCTGATTAAAGCCACCCCCGCGGCGAAACTCGCCGTAGTGATCACGCCGATGGCCGCGTCCACCGAGATTTTGGTGCGCCGCACAGTCTGGTTAATCAGCAAAGCGGCGAGGAAGCCCCACAATCCCGCACCGAGGTAGAAATTCCACTGCAAGACGAACGAAACCACCGCCCCGCCGAAGATGGCGTGCGACAGCCCGTGCCCGATATAACTCATACCCCGCAAGACGATATACACGCCGATCAAACCACACAGCGCGCCCACCAGCACCGCGGCGATTGTCCCGTTGCGGAAGAATTCAAACTGAAACGGCTCAATCCAGAAGTCCATCACTGCGCGCCTCCTCACTTCCAGGGGGGACCTCGCCGGGGATCGGCTGGGGCAGGATATCGCGATAAGAATGATGATGCGGCTTTTGCTGCACAAACAACATGCCATCTTGCTGCAACACGATCATGTCGCCCTGATAGGTCTGGTTCAGGATATCCGCGCGGAGCACGTCTTCCGGCGCGCCCTGGGCGATGATGCGCCGGTTTAGGCAGACAAGCCAGGGCAGGTGCGCAGCGGCGGCGTTCAGGTCGTGCGTGGTGATCAGGATGGTCATCCCGCCTTGATTAAGATCAGCCAGCATGTGCAGGATGTTCTCCGCGGTGCGCATGTCCACGCCGGTGGTCGGCTCGTCCAGCAGGAGCAGGTCAGGGGCGGCGATCAGGGCGCGCGCCAGGAAGACGCGCTGCTGCTGCCCTCCGGAGAGATCGCGGATGTGCCGCCCCTCCAGCCCACCGAGGTCGAGGCGCTCCAGCGTCTCGCGCACACGTCGCCGGTCTTCGGCGCTGGCCCAGGGCCAAACCCCCGCCTTACGCACGCGCCCCATCAGCACCACCTGCTCCACCGTCACCGGAAAATTCCAATCCACAGTTTCGAGTTGGGGCACATAGCCGATCTGCGGGGCGTTGCGGCGGCTGAGCACCTGCCCATGGATGCACACTTCGCCGCGCACTGGCTGCAACGTCCCCAGGATCAACCGCAAGAGCGTGGTCTTTCCCGCCCCGCTGGGGCCGACCAGGGCGGCGAATTGCCCCGGATGCAGGTGCAGGCTGACGTCCTCCACAACCGGTGCGGCGCCATACCCAAACGTAACGTGGTTAAGTTCAATCAACGGCTGCAAGGCGTCACCTACTGCTGTTGCTCGACCATGGTATCAGGCCCGGGGATGTTGGAGACATCCACCCCATCCATCAGGGTGGGGTCCCCTCCCAGGGCCGCGGCCATAATCTTCAGGTTGGTGACCATCAGGCCGATGTACGAATGCCCTGCTTCGCCCGGTTCGCCCGGCAAGTCGTCGTCCCGCAGATCGTCCACATACACCGCTCCGCTCTCACGAGCGATCTGCTCCAAAATAGGCGAGGGGAAGACCTCCGAACCAAAGATAGCCGGCACCCCCGCAGCGCGAATTTGCTCAATCAGCGCCACCACGTCCTGGGCCGAAGGCTCGGCAAAATCCGAGGGCTGGATCGCCCCCAAAACGGTCACGCCATACCGGGGAGCGAAATACGCCCAGGAATCATGGTAAGTCAACAGCTTGCGGTTCCCTTCCGGGATACTCTCCACCGTAGCAGCGATGGCCGCATCCAGCGCGGCGATGCGCTCCGCAAACGCGTCATAATTGGCGCGGTAATACGCCTCGTTAGCCGGGTCTTTGCGGATCAGCGCGTCACGCGCCAGCTCGGCGTAGCGCAGGGCGTAGATCGGGTTGGGCCAGAGGTGCGGATTGGGGCTGCCCGCTTCCTTGGGAAAAGAAAAATCGTAGACGTACTCATCGGGGGTAACCGTCTGCTCCCCCAGCAGCACAATTTCAGCGTCGGCTTTCTTGTTGGCTTCAGCCAGCTTAAGGGAGGGCACTTCGAGGTGCAACCCGTTGATGAAAATCAGATCGGCCTGGGAGAGCTTCTTCGCCACCGAAGGAGCCGGTTCAAAGGTGTGCGAATTCACCCCCTCGGGCACAATCCCGCTGAGATTAATTTTCTCGCCGCCGATGTTGTAAACAATATTAGTGATCGGCGAGACGGTGGTGACCACGTTCAAGCGCCCGTTTGCCGCAGGCGCTTCTGCCTGACAAGCCGGGATCAACAAAGTGACCAGAAGAGCCAAGAGCCATACACGATAAGATTTCATAACATCACCTCGGGGGAATTTACAAAGCAGGAAAGAGTATAGTAGAGCGCACCGCGGTTGTCAAATGAGCGGAGCATTGATAAAAGCCCTCAACGGGTTTATCATTCTCCGACAAACGCGCAACCCCAGGAGGCTATCATGTCCCGACCCGCACTCGGCGGCGTTTATGTTGCCGCCCTCACCCCGCTCAAATCCGATTTCACGCCGGACCTCGAAGCGATCCCCCCCTTGCTGGAATTCTATGCCCGCCGCGGCGTGCACGGCGCGCTGCTGATGGGAACAACTGCTGAAGGCCCCTCCTTTGCCCCCCGGGAACGCAGCGCCATTCTGCGCGC
>WFTY01000116.1 GCA_015485245.1 Anaerolineales bacterium
CCGCAAATACGCGCGCCCCTTGCTGCGCTGGGGAACATTCGGCTGCATCACCAGCATCGGCATCCTGATCGCGCTCCTTTTTCTTAGCGTTGCCGCGCTTTATGCCATCATCCTCCAGGGCATTCCCTCCATCGAGGCCATCCCTGCTCTGTTGGAACCGCCTGATGGTTTGCTTCTATCCCCCACCCGGTTTTACGACCGCAGCGGCGAACACTTGCTAAAGGCGTTGGAAAACCCGGCCATCGCCCAGCGGGTGTACGCGCCGCTTACCGGAGAAGACGCGGCCAACAACATCTCCCCTTTCCTGGTGGACGCCGTCATCGCCTACCAGGACCCTACATTCTGGACGCATCCTGGTTTCACCAGTCTGGGGACCTCCCCAACAACCACGTCACTGGCAGAACAACTGGTCTCCGACCTCCTTTTATGGAACGAACCCGCCAGTTCGCGCCGCCTGTGGCGACAACGACTGCTGGCCGCACAGATCACGCACCAGTACGGGCGCGAGAAGGTGTTGGAATGGTATCTCAACAACACCTATTTCGGCAATCAGCTTTACGGCGTGGCCGCCGCCGCGGAGGCCTATTTCGGCAAAACCGCGGGCGAGCTCAGCCTCGCCGAGGCCGCCACTCTGGCTGCGGTGCTGGAAACGCCGACGATCAACCCCCACAGCGCGCCCGAAGAAGCGGCCGAGCGCGCCCGTCTCGTCTTAGATGCCATGCTGGCTCAGGGACTTATCAGCCGTGATGACGCGCTGGAAGCCCGGAAAGAACAAATCGTCATCCAGCCGCCGATTGCCCCTGAAGAGCAAGTCGCTCCAGCTTTCATCGAGTTGGTTTGGGAACAACTCAGCGAAATACTGCCTCCGGAGCGCATCCGCCGCGGCGGGTTTGAAATCATCACCACGCTGGATTACGACTTGCAAACGCAAGCGCAATGCGTCACCCAGGCGCACCTCGCCCAGCTCACCCGGAGTCAACCTGAACGCCAAAACTGCCAGGCGGCTCGACTGTTACCCACCCTCACCAACCTCTCCCTGGGAAACAACGCGCCCCGGATCAACGTCCTCATCACCGACCCCGCCACCGGACAGGTGCTTGCCATGGTCGGCGAGACGACGCCCGGCGCCGACCCGGCACATCTCCCCGGCCACCCGCCGGGGTCGCTGCTCACCCCCTTCCTCTACCTGACCGCCTTCACCCGCGGCTTCAACCCTGCCAGCCTGCTGTGGGATATTCCCGACCTCTTCTCCGCAGAAATCACCGCCGCGGCCAATCCCACCGGCGACTTTCAAGGCCCCCTGCGCCTGCGCAACGCCCTGGCAACCGATGCCCTCATCCCCGCCCTTACCGTGTTAGAGCGCGTGGGCGCCATAAACCTGTGGCGCACACTGGACAACTTCGGCATCGACCTCAATGCGCCACCCCCCAACGAAATATCCGGGAACTGCATCGGGTGCAACTATCTATTGAGCGAAGGCGAAACCACCTTAATGGACATGGTGCAAGCCTACGCCGTGCTGGCCAACCGCGGCAACTTTGCCGGAGAAGCCACCGCGACAGAAGATGGTCTCAACTTCTCCGCCATCACCATCCAGGCGGTGCGCGATCAGCACGGCACCCGCTGGTTCAACCGCACCGCCGCAGACATTATCCCCATCACCAGCGAACAACTGGCCTATCTGCTTAACAACATCCTCAGCGACGAAGCGGCGCGCTGGGCTCGCCTGGGGCATCCCAATCTATTGGAAATTGGCCGCCCCGTCGCCGCCAAGATCGGGCGCACATCCAAGGGGCAGGATTCCTGGACGATCGGGTACACTCCTCAAATCATCGTCGGCGTGTGGGTCGGCCTCGACGCCTCAACCACCAATGAAGCGGCCCTGCCCGCGGAGGCCTCTGCCGCCCTCTGGCGCGCCCTGATGCAACACGCCACGCGCGATCTCCCCAGCGTGACCTGGGAGGCCCCGCCAGGCGTGAGCACCATGGCCGTGTGTGATCCCTCCGGCATGCTCCCCACCACAGACTGCCCCACCGTGGTCAGCGATGTGTTCCTCAGCGGGCATGAACCCACCCATCTGGATACGCTCTTCCGCCGTTATCAGATCAACCGCGAAACCGGACGTCTGGCAACCGTGTTCACCCCGCCGGAACTGATCGAAGAGCG
Organism: Anaerolineales bacterium; assembly: GCA_015485245.1. GTDB lineage: Bacteria > Chloroflexota > Anaerolineae > Anaerolineales > UBA11858 > J130. Next base: position 2,167 of record WFTY01000116.1, read on the forward strand.
CGTTTATATGCTGGTGCCGCCGGAGGCCAGTTCCTGGGCGAAAGAGGCGGGAATTCCAACCCCGCCAAGCGCCTACGACGTCATTCACATGCCCACACCATCGGCAGAGGCGGTGATCACATCCCCTCAGATCTTCACCACCCTGGGAGGAGAGATCGCCATCCAGGGTACAGCCGCGGGGGAGGATTTTATCTCTTACCGCCTGCAAGTTGGACAGGGGTTGAACCCACAAAGCTGGCTGGCCCTGGGCGACCCAGTCACCACACCGGTGGAAAACGGGCTGCTGGCAAGTTGGGATACCAGCGGCTTGAGCGGCTTGTACGCCATCCAGTTAATCGTCCTGCGCAACGGACAACGCGCTGAAACCCACACTATTCAGGTCACCATTGATAACCAGCCTCCGGAAGTCACCATTCTCTACCCGGAGGAAGGACAGGTCTTCGAATACCAGGCCACAGTGCCCATCACCTTCCAGGTAGAGACCAGCGACAACACCGGCATCAGCCGCCTCGACTATTATCTGGACGAGCGCCTGCTGAGCAATCAAACCCAGCCACCCTTCGCCCTTCCCTGGTTGCCGCGCCTGGGCGAACATACTTTAACCATCCTCGCCGTAGACCGCGCCGGCAACGAAACCCAGACCCGGGTGACCTTCTCTGTCGCCCGCTGAAAATCATTTGCACATCAACTCAATCGCCACAACACTCACCCAGAGGAGGAAGAGTATGGCCAGTTATGCGGAAGCTCTCCACGTACTGGAAAACACCAGCCGCACTTTTTATCTGCCTATCATCCGGTTGCCCCAGGGGCTGCAAGAGGCGGTCGCTGCCGCCTATCTTTGTATGCGGGCCATTGACGAAGTGGAAGATCACCCCACCCTGGATAGCGCCAGCAAAGTGCGTTTGCTGGCCGGGATCAGCCGCGCCATGCAAGCGCAAACCACGCTGGAAGATTTCTCTTTTCAAGAACTGGATGCGCTTTTTAAAGATTTTCAACATATCCTCCCCGAAGTCACGTTGCGCATCGGCGAATGGGCCTGCCAAGCGCCCGCCTTCATCGCGCCCCGTGTTTGGGAGGCAACCGCAGCGATGGCTAATCGCATGGCGCAATGGGTCTTAAACAACTGGAGAGTGCTCACCCAGGCGGACCTCGACCGCTATACTTATGGGGTAGCCGGCTCGGTGGGGTTGATGCTCTGTGATTTATGGGGATGGTTCGAGAAAGTGCAAATCCACCGCGGTTCGGCCATTCAGTTTGGGCGCGGGCTACAGGCCGTCAACATCTTGCGGAACCGGGCCGAAGACCTGGCTCGCGGGGTAGATTTTTTCCCCCAGGGATGGGATATGGCCGCGATGTTCTCCTACGCGCGCGCCAACCTCGACCGCTTTAGCGCTTATCTGAATGGCCTGCCGATGACCAGCTTCCACCAGTTCGTCCGTATTCCGCAGGCGCTGGCTTACGCCACGCTGGACGCCCTGGAACGCGGCGAGGAAAAGCTCACCCGCGATGCGGTGGTCTCCATTGTCAGCAAGGTAGAGGAGGGCAACGCCGCGGTATGACGATTTCCCGCTACGACATCGCTGTTATCGGAGCAGGGCCAGGAGGCGCTTCCAGCGCGTATTTCCTTGCCCAACAGGGATTGAACGTCATCCTGCTGGATAAAGCAAATTTCCCCCGTCCAAAAACCTGCGGAGATGGCCTGACGCCGCGAGCGCTCGGCGTGCTCGCGGAGATGGGATTGCTGGACACGCTGCTCCAGGAGGGTTATCGCATCAATAGCATCCACCTGCACGCCGCTCCTGGCATCACGCTGGATATGCCCATTCCCGGCAAGAACGGACTCCCCAATTACCTGCTCACCCTCCCCAGGCTGGCGCTCGATGCGCACATCCAGGCGCGAGCCGTGGCCGCGGGCGCGCATTTCCAGGGGCAGATGAACGTCACCGGCATCGAATACGAAGATCAGGGCGCCATCATCGTGGGCAAACACCACGGCCGCGCGCAACGCATATCTGCACGCCTGGTCGTGATTGCCACCGGCGCCCAGATGAAACTTCTCCAAACTCTGGGCATTTTGCCCGGAGCGCCGCCTGTGATCCGCGCCGCGCGCACCTACTATCGGGATGTCGCCAACCTCAAGGAACAGGTGCAGGCGCATTTCGACAACATTCCCCTCCCCGGCTACGGTTGGGTTTTTCCGATCTCAAAGAGCGAAGCCAACATTGGGCTGGGATATTGGACTCACGGCTGGCGCGGGCGACGAAAACCCAAAAACGTGCGCCAGGCGTTTGATCGCTTTGTCAACAGCCCACCGCTGCGCGCCTTGCTGGCCGACGCCTCACCCATCGAACCCATCAAGGGGTACCCCATCCGCATTGATTTTCCCAC
>WFTY01000117.1 GCA_015485245.1 Anaerolineales bacterium
GCAATGGCGTGTGAGGCCTGTCTCTCGCCGCTGGGCGGTGGTCCGCAGGATGCCCTGCCCATGGGTACGGAACTGGCCGGCGGACGCTACCGCATCGAGACCCTGTTGGGCCGGGGCGGCTTCGCCATCACCTACCGGGGATTCCACCGCGCTCTGAACAAACCGGTGGCCATCAAGGAGTTTCTGCCCAGCGATACCCGCCTCTGCCTGCGCTCGGGTGACGGAGTTACGGTGGTGGCCGGACAGGATCGCCACGCCTTCGAGCGGGCGCGGGACAAGTTCAAGCAGGAGGCCCAACTGCTGAGCCGGTTACGCCACACGCGGGTCGTGGGTTGCCTGGACCAGTTTTCCGAGAATGGCACCGAGTATCTGGTGATGGACCTGGTGGAAGGTCAGACCTTGGAGGACTGGGTGCTGGAGCGCCGACCGGATCGCAAGCGGGTGCTGGTACTGTTCCGGCGGCTGCTGGAAGCAGTGGAAGCGGTGCACGGGGCGGGTCTGGTGCACTGCGATCTTAACCCGCGCAACATCATGCTGCAGGCGAAAGGCAGGCAACCGGTGCTCATCGACTTCGGCCTGGCGCGCGCGAAAGGAGAGGGCACCGCCACGGTGGGATTTACCGATGGCTACACGGCGCCGGAACAATACGATCCCAACTGTCCGCGGGATGTAAAACTGGACATCTATAGCCTGGGCGCAGTGCTGTACTTTCTGCTCAACGGTGAGGCGCCGCCAAAAGCCATCGAGCGCTTTCAGGGGCGCAGCCTCCACTGGCCGAAAGGCATCCCGAAAGCCCTCAGGCAGATTATCGAAGAGGCCATGGCGCTGGAGCCGGGCCGACGAATTGCTACCGTGGCGCAGTTACAAGAACGATTGTATTATGTAAAGGATACGCGGAAAAAGCACAAACTGCACGGAGAGGCAGACGCACAATCCGCCAGATGTTCTGGTACCACTCTGGCGAGAACGCCTGGCGCGGCTTCGTTACCGAGAACCTGGGCGTCGGGGGGGGCGTCATCCAAAGGTGGGGGGCGCGCAGGAAAGTCGCTGGCCTGCACAAAACGGAGAGTGTCTCGCCGCGAGGCGTTCATGGTGGCGATTGCCGTGGTGGTGTGGTTGCTCGTGGCAGGGGTCTATTATCAGGATGTTCTGTGGAGTTTGGTGGTTTTTCTGTTGCTGCTGGGCCTCAGCCAGTTCCTGGTCGCGACTAGCCTGCTCCTGTCCCGGGGTCCCCGTTTTCTTCGGCAGGGCTGGGGCGCACCATGGCCGTTGCCTCCGAAATTGGAAGCGCTGCGCGAGACTGTTGTGCAAGCGAAGGGATCTCCAGGCCTGGCCATTTTTGTCGTGCTCACAGCCGTTGCGTTACCGATGATGGTTGCGAGCTATTTTTTGTACCGTCTGAATACCTCTTTAGTCAATCCGTTCGTTTTGATAGTCTTTTCATTGTTCATGGCGATGATTGCCGGGAGGCATAAGCCGTCCACGACCAGGCGGGATCGGGAATCGTTGCGGTTGGTTTCTCTGTGGATGATGTCGGTGGGTGTCGATGCCTGGTTTCTGGAGTGGCTGGGATGAGGTCATGAATGAGGGAAACGCCTTGTACGGGAGAAGGGGAGGTAGAAAGATTAAGATGACCGGCTGGCTTGGAGGGTGGATGAAGCGCGTTCCCGAAGAAAAGACTTTCCCGCTGGAACCCGGCATTGCGCAGCAGCTGGAAGGAATAGGGAGTCCGCTTGTTCCCGTTATCGAGCGGAACGAAGATCAGGCGGTGTTTCGCCTGCCTTCGGGAGCGGTTCATCTCGTGGCTCGCATGCTGGAGATGGACGAGGCGGGTGCCTGGCATCTTATCGACCGCCTGGCCGCGTCACTGGCGCCATTTCATGCCGCCGGATGGGTGGTGCTGAACCTTGAGCCGGAAATCCTTCATCTCGTGGGATCCGATCAGCCCCTGCTGGTGGAATACGGCTATCTGGCCCGCCCGGGCCAACCCCTCGACTACATTCCCGAGAGCCGCTACGCGGCCCCCGAATGCCAGCAGGGCGTGGCCGGGGGACCCGAGGCGGATGTCTACGCCCTGGGGTGCCTGCTCTACCGCCTGCTGACGGGCGTGCCTTTCGACTACAACGAAACGGATGAAGCGCTGCGACGCGTGCGCCCGGCTCACCGACACTTGCTCGCACGAATGCTGGCTCTGGACCCGTCCGAGCGTCCCGGCGACATGGCCGCCCTGCGCCAGGCCATCGAAACCAGTCATCGCCAGGCCCGGCCCCGGCATGTCGTGGAGGCCGCCGCGCTCAGCCATGTGGGTTTCAATTCAGGGCGTGCGCTCAATCAGGATGCCAGCCTGATCGCCTGGCAGCAGGGCGACGACTGGCGGCAGTCGCGGCTGCGCGGCCTGTTCGCCGTGATCGATGGCATGGGCGGCATGGAAGATGGGCACCGTGCCGCCCAGCTGGCCCGCGAGAGTTTCCAGCGAGGGTTCCAGGATTTCGTTCAGGCCGATCCGCCCCCCGGTGCGGTGGACCTGATGACCCGGGCGCATTATGCGGTCTCGCACCTTGGCGGCCGTGCGGGCGCCGCCGCGACCCTGTTGCTGCTCGACGGCGACCGTCTCGACATTGCCCAGGTGGGCGATACCCGTGCCTATCTGATTCGGGGTGAACAGGTCTTCGCACTCACGCGTGACCAGAGCCTTCGCGCAGCCATGAACGGGCCGCGTGGCGATGAAAATGGGCGTAGCACCCTCATCAGCAACCTGGGCGCGCCCGACCGCGACGGTTTCCACGTGGGTACGCTCATCGACGTGCGCAAGGCCGGCGGCGCCCTGCCGAAGACCGCCCGCGGCCGTATCCTGCAACTGCTCGATGGCGATCAGCTGCTGCTCTGCAGCGACGGCCTGTGGGACTGGTGGGACGACCGCATGAGCGACGAAGAAGAAGCCCGCTACCTGCTCGACACCCTTCGCCCCGACCGACCCATCCACGCCGTGCTGCGCCGGCTGCTCAACGACGCCCTGCAACACGATGGCCAGGACAATGTCAGCGTGGCGCTCGTCCGCTACCGACGTGAGCCGTTGTTTGCTGAAATCGACATGGTGGAAGGGGCTTTGACGGAATGAAAAGTTGTCCGGTATGTGGCCGCCAGGATCTGGCGGATGATCTCGGAGAGTGCCCGGATTGTGCCTCGCCCTTCCAAGGGAACGTGGTGGACTATCAGGCTCTGACGGCGGGTAGTCTGCTCAAGGACGGTGAATACGAAATCATCGAGCTGCTTGGGCGCGGGGGATTCGCCTTTACCTACCTGGCGCGGCAGCGTAGCCTGGGGCGAGAAGTCGCTGTCAAGGAACTGTTCAGCAACAATAGCGAGCTCAGTCAACGAGTGCCGGGCTCCAGTCAAGTGATTTCGCGCCATCCACGCGAGTTCGATCTGCTCCGGCAGGATTTTCAGCGTGAGGCCGAACGATTGTGCGCATTGGAGCACCCTGACATTGTCCGGGTTTACGATCGGTTTACCGACAATGGCACGGAATATCTGGTTATGGAGCGGGTTGAAGGTAAGAGTCTGGAACGTTGGCGCATGGAAGACGGTAGCCAGTTCAAGCCCAACCAGTTGCGCCGGCATATCGAACCGCTATTTGAGGCGGTGGCCTGGCTGCATGCCCAGGGGTTGGTGCACCGCGATATCAATCCGCGCAACATCATGGTGCGTGAAGATGGTCGACCTGTTCTGATCGATTTCGGCTTGGCGCGGCACATCGGTAGCCAGGCGGGGAGCCGCAGCGTGATGGCAGCCACCGATGGCTATGCCCCACCGGAACAATATTTTGAGGAAAACCCAAGGGGTACTGCCATTGATATTTATGCTCTGGGAGCCGTGCTCTATTTTCTGGTGCGTGGCGAGCCTCCACCACCTGCACTACAGCGCAAGGGAAATAATGCGCGCTTGCGCTGGCCTCGAGGGATTTCAAGGAAACTGAAAGATGAAATCGAGCGCGCCATGGTGCTGGACGTGAAAGAGCGCCCCTCTACTGTTGAGGAATGGTTGACATGTTCCGACCAAAAATCAGAGAAAAAGGACAATAAATCAGGTAAAAATAAAGTTGAGGTAAACAACGGTAAGGCTCAGAATAATGCGAAAAAACATCATGATGGTAAAGAGTCTGGTTATGATTCTGTGTACTGGGATGCCAAATCTCCCAAGCAAAGGATGGAGGTTGAGGCAAAGAAAAGTCAAGGTTTGGAAGAGAGTTCCCGTATGGTGTTCTGGGCGGTATTGTGCGTGGGTGTTTCAGGGGCGTTTGGGTATCTTGTACGGCTGTTCTGATATTCAGAGTGCGTGTCACTGAATCATGAAGGCGACGACTATTCATTCAGAAAATCAAATCACAATTCACCTGCCGGTAAACTGTATGAGCGGCCTGCAGGTTGGCGCCGCCTTTTGCGATATGACCGCTATTCTACGATTCTGCCTAATATATGATCGTTTGAAAAAACGGGTAGCGCTAATCTGGTGAATTGAGGGATAAGCTAGAGGTTCTCTATGGTGTTAGTAGAAGATTATTTGAGTGAGCGCAGAAGGCTGAGGCGTCAACGGATTTATTGGCTGCTGACTATCATCGTTTTCATGATCATTGCGGCTCTTCTGGGCTATCTTCTTGCCGATATGAGATGGCAGATAAAGGAACATGAGAAGAAGGTGGCAGACCTGATGGCTGGCATTCAAAAACGAATGTCAGAATACGACAAGCTGGTTGATCTCAAGCGTGGCCCGGTCGGCCCGCGAGGGCCCAGAGGGCCTGCGGGCAAGCAGGGGCCACCAGGGCCGAGAGGCCCTCGAGGCGAAGCGGGCATCAAAGCCTACAAGCGTGTGCTTGCGCACAATTTGCAAGAAGCGATAGTGGGTGTATGGCAAGATCACAAAAATCATTTTATGGCGTTTACTCGAATAGGGAGGCTGACCGCCAGAATGCCAAGTCGCATGAGAGACTTTGATGATGACTGTTATAGCGTGAAAGGTTCTGATGATATTCTTGTGAGACCCGACTGCTCAAGAAGTGGCATACATATCAAGGTTGAATTAAGTAAAGACAAGAATCATCTTATTGTCGCCTATGATGGAGCTTTCATTAAACTGCATCGAGTACAGGTAAACAAGCGCCGATGACCCAGCGCCATTGTCCCGTCTGTCAGATTGATGTCTCGCTCGACCGTTTCGGCGACTGCCCCGATTGCGGTTGCAGTTTCGATGCGGGACCGGAACCTGTTTCCCAGGAATGCGCCTCTGGGCGGGATGTCGCCGGGAGCACCGCCCGGGCCGCTCCGCTGATATTGGCCGAGAAGCGCCAGGGGCAGCTTACCGGAGCCAGGCTGGCCATCGAACGGGAAGCCCTGGTGGGACGCGCCGATGCGGGCGCCGGTCCGGTGGATATCGACCTTTCCCGTTTCCCCGACAACGCCGTCTCCCGCCGGCATGCGCGCCTTCGTCCCGTGGGAGAGGAGTGGCAGATCCAGGACCTGGGCAGCGCCTGCGGCACCTTCGTCAACGGGCAGCGTCTGGGAAGCGCGCCCAGCGCCCTGCGACAAGGCGATACACTGGCCCTGGGCAATCTGCTGTTTCTGGTTCAGATTCAACAGGATTAGAGGAGGGAAACCCGTGGTCGATGTCGTCATCAAACCGGTCAAGAACGTGATGCGAGCCGATACCGCCGATCCCATCGGCACCAACCTGATGCTGCGCTTTCAGCATGGCGTGCATCCCACTCGGGTGCCGTTATCGCTTGCAGTGGTGATGGACACCAGCGGCTCCATGAGCGAAGCCGCGGGCGGCGAAAGCAAACTCGACAAGATGCGCAAGGCCATCCGCAGACTGGTTGAGGAAGCGGCCCTGGACACCGAGGACGAATTGATCCTGGTGGATTTCGACAACAACGCCCGTCGGCTCTACCAGGGCAACTTCTCCGACAGGACGGCGATTCGCCGGGCGATCGACGGCATGGAAGCAGGTGGAGGCACCCAACTGGCTACCGGCCTCGACGAGGCGCTGTCTGCGCTTGATTGTGGCCGTCACCGCCAGCAGCAACTGGTGATCTTCACCGATGGCGAGATTCACGATGCGGAGACCGTGGAAGGGCGGGTGCTGGAACAACTGCGCCGGCGCGAACTGTCGGTCATTGGTTTCGGCGTGGGTGCCGAGTACCAGTGGCAGTTGCTCTCCCGCCTGGCGGACGCCACCGGAGGTGGCTATCACCATCTCACGACCCTGGATCTGTTCAGCGAGCATCTGCAAGAGGATCTGATCCACAGCAAGAACCAGGCAATTCGCAATGTCACCGCCCGCTTCGAGCTGGCCAATGGCGTGTCCCTGAAGCAGGTGGTGCGCGTGGTGCCCTTCGCCGAGATGCAGGGCGAAGCCGCCCGGTTCCGGCTCGGCCACCTGCGCGGCGATGCGACCACGGTCTTCATTGTCCAGGCCAGCCTGCCGCCCAGGCCCAAGGGTCGTTACCGCATGGTGACAGTGAATCTGGACTGGGAGTTCGAAGGCCGGCGTCAGGAGACGCAACAGCCCGTCTATATCGAGTACACCGATGATGCTGAAGCCTTGAGGCGCGCACTTCCGGATGCGGAAGTCCTGGAATATGTGCAACAGGCACAGGTGCAGAGTCTGACCAACGAGGCCAGCCGTGCCACCGACCCCAAGGTGGCGAAAGAAAAACTGCGCCAGGCGCATAACATCACCAGGTCACTGGGCAACCCGGCCATGGAACGCAGCTTAACCCAGGCGCTGAACGATCTGGAACAAAGCGGGCGCATCTCGCCCGAAACGGTGCGCCGCTGCGTCAGTGATGCGCGCAACACCACGCGCCTGTCGCAATTCACCCCTCCCCCCCGGAGGAGCGGTTCATGAACGGGTCGGCAAGTACGCAAGCGGTGGATTGGTCCGGCCTGGCCGAGCTGGCCCGGCAGGCGGCCGATGACTTCGACTTGCCCGCCGTGGCGGAACTGGCCGAAGTGCTGGCCCATCGCCATCGGCTATTGCACCTGTGCTCCGAGCGCAACGACATCCCCGACTTCCGGCTCCAGGTCAACAGCCTGGTGGGCGCCCGCTGGCATGATCCGCAGGATGACAAGGACACCAGCGGCCCACTGGACATCGACTTTCTGCCCTACGCGCACGAAAACCGAATCAGCCGCCTGCATGCCCGTCTCTGGTGCCAGGACGGTCTGTGGCGGGTGGAAGACTGTTCAACCAATGGTACCTTCGTCAACGAGCAGAAGCTGGGCCAGGGACAGAGCTCCCTGCTCAAGCCGGGCGACCGGCTCTGCTTCGCCCACCTCTGCTTCGAGGTGGACCTCGGCCAACCCAACCCCGTGGAACAGCAGCCCGATTCAAGGAGTACCTCATGATTCCCTGTCCTGTCTGCAACCATGAGAACGCCCCGGAAGCGCAGGAATGTGCAGCGTGTCTGACCACGCTGGAAAGAGATGAAGCCCAGGATGCCCTGCCCGTGGGCACGGAACTGGCGGATGGGCGCTACTGCATAGAAGCGCTGCTGGGCCGTGGTGGTTTCGCCGTCACCTACCGAGCCTACGACCGCCACCTGGAAGAACCGGTGGCCATCAAGGAGTTATTGCCCACCGACACCCGCCTGTGCCGGCGGTCTGGTGATGGGGTCACGGTGTTAAGCGGGCAGGAGGGCGGTGATTTTCCCCGGGTGCGGGAGCAGTTCAAACAGGAAGCGAAGCTGTTGCGCAAGCTGCGTCACCCGCGAGTGGTGGGCTGTGTGCATTTGTTCGAGGCCAACGGCACTGCCTACCTGGTGATGGACCTGGTGAAAGGGCGGACCCTGGAAGTCGCGATACGGGAACACTCCCTGGAACAGGCCGAAGCGCTGCGGCTGTTTGAACAACTGCTGGACGGTGTGGAAGCGGTGCACGAGGTAGGCCTTGTGCACCGTGACATCAACCCGCGCAACGTCATGCTGGAAGAGGGGAGTGGTTAACCGGTGCTGATCGACTTTGGTCTGGCGCGCACCAGCGGCGAGGGCACCACGACGGTGGCTTTCACCGACGGCTACACGGCGCTGGAGCAGTACGACCCCAACTGTCCGCGGGATGAGAAGCTGGACATCTACAGCCTGGGTGCGGTGCTGTACTTTCTGCTCACCGGCGAGGCGCCGCCGAGCGCCATCCAGCGGCTGCAGGGTCGTAGCCTGCGCTGGCCGGAAAGCGTGGAAGAACCCATCCGCCAGGCGGTGGAGCAGGCGATGGCCACACAGGCCGTGGAACGCCTGGAAAATGTGGCGGCACTGCGTATGGCCCTGAGCGGCCAGGCAGCAAGGGGCGCCGGTCAGTCACAGGTCCACCAAACTACCCGTAACCGCGCTCGAACCGGAGATGACTGGCCAGCAGAATGGAAAGAGCGCTACGGCATCGGGCCGGAAGACTGGGCGGCGATTCCGGCCGGCAAGTTCCTCATGGGCTCGCCGGAGGACGAGGAGGGAAGGAGTGACGATGACGATGAACGCCAGCACTGGGTGAAGGTGTCGGCCTTCGACCTGCTGAAGACGCCGGTGACCTTTGCCATGTACGATCGATTCTGCGAGGCCACCGGAAGGGACAAGCCGAATGATATGGGTTGGGGGCGATCCGACCGCCCAGTGATCAACGTAAGCTACTGGGACGCGGTGGACTACTGCGAGTGGTTGAGCGGAGAGACGGGCTGGAAGATCCGCCTTCCGACGGAAGCGGAATGGGAATACGCCTGTCGGGCCGGGACCGAGACACCGTTCTGGACGGGAGAGACCATCAGCACCGAGCAGGCCAATTATGACGGGAATGCTACCTACGGAAGTGGCGAAGAGGGTTTATATCGGAGAAAAACTACGCCGGTAGATCTGTTCGACCCTAACCCCTGGGGTCTGCATGACATGCACGGCAATGTGTGGGAGTGGTGCGCCAGCGAATACGACGAAAGCTATGGCGGATTGGAGCGGCTAGATGCCAGTCGCGACCGTTCAAACGGCGCCTACCGGGTGTTGCGCGGCGGCTCCTGGGACTACCAACCCGAGTGGTTGCGTTCCGCCTCCCGCAGCAAGTCCAACCCGATCAACCGGAAATACTGGTGGGGGTTTCGACTCGCCAGGGCGAAGCGGAAATGAAAAAGGTCCGGTGGACTTTTTCTCGCTGAGCGGGCGCGCAGGGAAGCGCACCAGGTTTGACGATAGGTCGGGTTTCAGACCGGCAGGTTGACGTTTCGTCGGCCTGAAGGGCGACCCACGTGAGGGTCCAGGGGGCGCAGCCCCCGGGTGACGTGTCGGGCGGAAGGGCTCCGGCTGCATGGAAGGCGCATAGCAATTGGCAGTACCGCGGAATATTGTCCAGGCCGAGAGCCCTTTCTGGTGGCTGAAGCAGGGTTCTCCTCAGCATTCGGCGGTTCAAGGTGTTGGGCAGATGGCAACAGGAGAAGCACATGGCGACGTTTACGCAAAGAGAGCTAACTGATCACAGTGGCAGGCAGATCGATGAATTGGATGAGCTGAAAAAAGAAGTCCAGAAGTGTGTAGAGAACTTCGGAACCTCTGCGGATATATCGAAGTCACAGGGTGAGCCGGTATTGCAGGAACAGGCGGAGCAGCTGAATCAGTTGAACGCCAAGCTGGGCGAAATAGGCATGGAGGAGGTGGAAGCGGCGGTGGAGCAGGCCGAGGCCCAGTGCGAGGCCATGCAGGCGCATGAACAGGGCCTGGAACAGGCAGCGGGTCACGAACGACAAGGAGCCGAGCGCATCGCGGCGGGCCGTACCCGGGTCGATAGCCAGGGCCTGGATCGGACGCTGGCCGAGCAGCAAGCGGTGCGCGAGCAGGGTGCCGAGGTATTGGGGCGGGAAAAGGCGCGTATCGAGGGCGCGCGCGTGGAGGCGGAAGAGGAAACACGCCGCATGAGCGAGCGGTCGCGGGCGATCCGCCAGTCCCTGAAGAACTTCTGAAGACCGGGAGCGAGCGGGATGAGCGGCAGAAAAAGGGCGGAGGTGGAATCGGTACTCAAGCACGCCGGACGCTTGCAGCGCGAGCTGTTTCAGCGGCATCTCGATCGGGCGGGGAAAACGCTCGCGACGCTGGAAAAGATGGGCGATGCCGATCCCGCCCTGATGGGACAGGCCGAAAGGGAAATTGCGGAAGTGAAGCGGGAGTTGGATCGTCTGGGAGACCGCATGGAGGCGCTTTACCAGCAGATACGCGACCGGGTCAGCGGGTCGAGCGGCGTGGACGCCAGCTGGTATTTCGACGAGGAATACGACGAGGCGAAACAGCTCGAGCGCCGGTTCCGCCAAGTGTTGAAACAGCGGATACAGCCGCTGAACCAGCGCCTCGACCGGCACCTGGAGGCATTGAAGGCGACCCGGCTCGAGCGCGAGCAGATGGCGCGGGAGCGGGCCGAGGCCCAGGCGGCCATCGAGGTGCTGGAGCAACGCCTCGATGGTTTCGAACTGAGCCATCCGTTGCAATCCGGACAGCGGGTTGGCCTGGAGCGGTTCTGCCATGATTTCATCGACTGCGCCGACCAGTGGACGGCGTTGACGTCCCGGCTGCAACAGGCCCGCGACGCTCTGAGCCGGGACCCCGCCAAAGCTGTGGCGCACGCGCGCTCGGCGGGGCAGATGCTGGACGCCCTGATCGAACGGGTGGAGACGGAACACCAGCAGATGCGGCAGATGGTGACCACCGCGCGTGAACTGAGCCAGGCCCTGTACGATTTGGGCTACAAGGTCGACAGCGAGCTGATGGGCGGGCGGCTTGCCGACGGCCTGCGGGTGAAAACGCTGCAGACCGCGCACGAGGCCGAGTTCGAGTTTTCGCTGGAGAATGCGAACGAGGCCGAAACGGATGACGGTGAC
>WFTY01000118.1 GCA_015485245.1 Anaerolineales bacterium
CTTCACAGCAGGCACGATGCCCTCAACCTGGGCTGATGAACTGACCGAGGATCAAATCGAGCAGCTGGTGGCCTTCCTGCTGACGCAGAAATAAACCGGATAAAAAAGGAGGCGGCCATCATAATGGCCGCCTCCCGCCGCTCAATCATTCGGGAAAGCGATCTCTTCGCCAACACGTGGATCACCGTCTACCGTGCGAGTGCCGTATAGCTCCCGGGCTTGCGTGATGGTATAGGCCCCCCGTCCCTGGGTATCCACCATCCCCTCCACGGTGTACCACTCCACAATCAACTGGTTGCCTTCCACGTAACCACGGCCTTCCTGAATGCTGCCAACCACGATCCATTGCAGCAGGTATTCCCCCTCGGTCTCGCCCGGTCGGATCGTCAGGTGCCCGCCATACTCGGTTCCCAGCGGGTCAACGCCATTGACCACGTACTTCCCGCTCAAATCGGGGATGGCTCCCGGATCGGCATCTGGAGCTGTAGGACGCCCTCGCTCCCGGGTGGAGCAGGCGCTCAAAACAAGAAGCATGAGAAAGAGCAATAATCGTGTATATTGTCGCATAAGGATCCAAATCGTTTATTCGTATGGTTGGTTTGACGTGCATCCATTTTAGCATGTAAGCCACAGAGAGGAGCATTGTATGACAGCTACCCGATATCGCGTCAAGCTTTATGATGTAGACGACTGGCGCAACATGGTGAAATGCCAGGCAGCCTGCCCGGTAAACACCGATGCTCGCGCCTACGTCACAGCCATGGCGCGCGGCGAAATTGAGCTGGGATATGAAATCGCCCACGACCCCAACCCGCTCTCCACCGTCTGCGGGCGGATATGCGGCGCGCCGTGCGAAATCGCCTGTCGCCGCGGCGACATCGGCCCCGATTTTGAGCCGATCGCCATCCGCCCGATCAAACGCGTGCTGACCGAACGCTACGGCCCGGAAGCGCAGCAGCGCCTGCCCGGCGTAAGCAGCCAGGACCTGATCGCTACCGAAAGCATTGAAATCAACACCGGCTACCAGGTCTTCTCCGCGGATATCGGCAAGAAGCAAAGTTCTTGCCGCGATGTCCCCGGCACCGGCGCGCCCAAGCTGTATTCACCGGTGCGCTGGTCACGCGCCGAGCTGCAACGGCTGGCCTCTCAACCGGGGCGCAAAACCGGGCGCATCGCCGTGATCGGCGCCGGGCCTTCCGGCCTCGCTGTAGCCCATGACTTAGCTTTGCTCGGCCACAAAGTCACCATCTTTGAAGCCGGCCCCAAAACCGGCGGTATGATGCGCTACGGCGTGCCGATCTACCGCATCGACCAGGAGGCCATGGATCTGGAAATCGAGTCCATCCTCGACCTGGGCGTGGAAATCCGCTACAACACCCCCATCGGCAAGGACATCACGCTGCCGCAACTGCGACAAGATTATGATGCCGTCTACCTCGGCATCGGCCTGATGAAAGGGCGCATGCTCAACATCGAGGGTTCCGACCTGGACGGCGTGATCACCGCGGTGGACCTGTTGTTGAACTTCAACCTGGGCTACAAAGTCAAACTGGGGAAGCGCGTGCTGGTCGTCGGCGGCGGCGACGTGGCGATGGACGCCGCCCGCACCGCCCTGCGTCTGGGGCAACCCACCGAAGAGCAGCAAGAAGCGCTTGAAAAAATCGGCGAAGAGGAAGAATCAGAAACCGTCAAAACCGCCTTTGACGTCGCCCGCACCGCCCTGCGTTTGGGCGTGGCAGACGTGCGCATGATCGCCCTGGAGGACTGGGACGAACTGCCGGCCTCCGAGCTGGAAGTGGAAGAAGCTCTGGAAGAAGGCATCCAGCTCTTCACCCGCACCGGCCCCAACCGCATCATCGGCAAAGACGGCCGCGTGACCGGCCTGGAGGTCATCAAAGTGGCCTCGGTGTTCGACGAAAACGGACGCTTCAACCCCAAGTTCGTCCCCAACAGTGAAGAGGTGTGGGAGTGCGACACGGTCATCCTGGCCATCGGCCAGCAAGCCGACCTGGAAGTGCTTGGCGGCGCGGATGACGTGGAGATCACCCCGCGCGGCCTAGTCAAAATTGACCCCGATACTGGCCGCACCACCGCGCCCGACGTGTTCGCTGGCGGCGATGTGGCCTACGGCCCCAAGCTCATCATCGACGCGGTGCGCCACGGGCATGTGGCCGCCCTGGGGATCGAGGAGTACATCCAGGAACGCGAATTGAAGGTGGAAGTTAAAACCCAGTGGACCGAACTCGCCAACCACGTGATGTTCGAAAACTGGACCAAGCTCGAACGACGAAAAGTGCCCTCCCTGCCGCTGGATCGCCGCACCGGCATCACAGTCATCGAGCTGGGCTATTCCGCTGAAGAAGCCGCCGAGCAAGGCAGCCGCTGCCTGGAATGCAGCGTCAACACGATCTTCGACGGCGCCAAGTGCATCCTGTGCAATGCTTGCGTGGATGTGTGCCCCTGGGATTGTCTGAAGATCGTCACGCTCAAACAGATCGAGGGCGACGAGATGCTCGACAAAGTCGTTGAAGCGCAACTGGGGCAACCGCTATCTTACTTCCAACAAGAGGAAAGTCCCACAGTGGCCGCGATGCTTAAGAACGACGAGACCTGCACTCGCTGCGCCCTGTGCGCTGAGCGTTGCCCCACCGACGCCATCACGATGGAAGCCTTCCGCTTTGAAGAAGTGCTCTCCTATGGAGATTAGTTGAAGTTCGAGGAGAAAGAAACCCATGCAAAAGATCAAAGACTTTATCGTTAATTCGAGGGTTTGGCGGTCGTTCTTCCGCCATGGCTGGCCCGACAACCCGCTGGACCGCTCGCTGGTGATGACCACCAACATCTTCTTTCACCTGCACCCGGTGAAAGTCAGCCGCAAGAGCCTGCGCTGGTCATACTCCTTCGGCCTGGGGATCATCGCTGCGATCGTCTTCACTGTGCTGACGGTGACCGGCATCCTGCTGATGTTCTATTACGCCCCCACAGTTGAGCGCGCTTACACATATATCAACACACTGCAAAGCCAGGTCCCCTTCGGCCAGTTGCTGCGCAATATGCACCGCTGGGGCGCGCACCTGATGGTCATTGTGGTGGTCTTCCACATGGCGCGGGTGTTCTACACCGGGGCCTACAAGCCGCCGCGCGAGTTCAACTGGGTCGTCGGCGTAATCCTGCTGCTGATGACGCTGGGCGCCAGCTTCACCGGCTACCTGTTGCCCTGGGATCAACTGGCCTACTGGGCGATCACCGTGGGCACCAGTGTGGCAGGATATGCGCCGGGCCTGGGTCCGACGGCCAAGGCCACCCTGCTTGGTGGGCCGGAAGTCGGCCAGGAGGCGCTGACACGCTTCTACGCCCTGCACATCATGGTCATCCCGGCGGCGATCGCCCTGATCACCGCCCTGCACATCTGGCGCGTGCGCAAAGATGGCGGCCTGGCCGCTCAGGACGCTGAAGAGGAAGGAGAAACCAATGGCTAAGAAAACCCCCCAACCCGAATCTTTTAGCCCGGAAACCGCACCAACCAAAACGTACTCGCTGGTCGAGCTGGTCAAAGCCCCGACGACGATGGCCGATCGCGGGCCCGACAACACCATTTTCGCCTTCCCAGCCGTCGCCCTGATCGAGCTACTGCTCACCCTGGGCGTGATCGTCGTACTGCTGGGGATGTCGCTGGCGGTTAACGCCCCCCTGGAGGAGATCGCCAACCCGAACACCACCACTGATCCGGCCAAAGCGCCCTGGTACTTCATGGGGCTGCAAGAGATGCTTGAGCACGGCCACCCCACGCTGATGGCAGTGGCGCTCCCCACGTTAATGGTGCTCTTTGTGATCGCCATCCCCTACCTGGACAACGATCACCGCGGATCAGGCGTGTGGTTCACCTCGGCGCGCGGCAAACGCATCACCCTGCTTACCGCGCTCTACGCGCTGATCGTCATGCCCATCTACATTGTGGTGGATACCAAGTATCCACTGCGCGAGATACTGCGCGGCCAGTTCCCCGACTTTTTGTTACAAACGGTCATCCCTGGATTACTCATCAGCGTGATCGTGCTGCTGCCGCTGCTGATCTTGCTGCGCAGCAAACCGACCTCGCGCGAAATCGTACTGGTGATGTTCACCATGCTGTTTGTCAGCGCGATCGTCTTCACCCTAGCCGGGTTCCTCTTCCGCGGCCCCGGTTTCGAACTTTATTGGCCCTGGAACATGCCCGGCGGGTACAGCCCGTGGGACAACCTGTAGGAGAGCACTATGGCAGAGAATAAATCCACTATATCGCGCCGTCAATTCCTGGGTATTGCCTGGACCGGCTCACTGGCCCTGTTTTTCGCCCAAATGATGGTAGCGCTTCTGAAATTCATCAAGCCGGTGACCTCCGGCGGATTCGGCGGCCTAGTGTACGCCGGCAAAATCGAGGAATTCGCCATTGGCAGCATCAACCGCATCCTCAAGGGACGCTTCTACATCTCGCGCACCGAGGACGGCATCATCGCCCTGTGGCAAAAATGCACCCACCTGGGATGCGCCGTTCCCTGGGTAGAGGAAGAGGGACAATTCCACTGCCCGTGCCACGGCTCGCTCTTCAACAAAGTGGGCGAGGTGCTCGGAGGCCCGGCTCCGCGCCCGCTGGACTACTTCCCCAGCGAGATCCGCAGCGGCGAGGTCTGGGTCGACACCAGCCAGCCGATTCAGCGCAAAAAGTTTGATCCCTCACAGATCACTGGAGCCTAAGGGAGACCCGCGATGAACAAAAACGAACCTGATTACACTCGCTACGCGCTGATTGGCCTGATCCTCACCGTGCTGACTATTGCCGGGTTCAGCCTGTACTGGTTCGGCGAATCCGCCCGCCTGGAATCGGTCTCCGAAAGCCTGGCAGCCGAGCGCGTTGAGCTTGGCAAGGAAATCTATGCCGCCCAGTGCGCCGCCTGCCACGGGGCGAACGGCGAAGGCGGCGTCGGCCCGGCGCTCAACAACAAGCAGTTGCTCAAGAATACCCTGGACGAGATCTTCTTCTCGGTGATCCGCTCCGGCGTTCCCAGCACGCAGATGCCAGCCTGGAGCGTGGACTTCGGTGGCCCGTTGACCGACGAAGACATCAAAGACGTGGTCGCCTAC
>WFTY01000119.1 GCA_015485245.1 Anaerolineales bacterium
GCTTTTTAGGGCGCAGAGAGTATTCCGCTTCTTCTCTGCGCTCTCCGCGGACTCTGCGGTGCGCTCTATTGTGGTTGGGTCGGCGGGTGGTGAGTATCCCGGCTGCGTGCCCCCTCATGCTCATCCAATTTCCACAGCACTGCCGCTCTGCAGAGCCTGGATGGCAGCAAAACTGGCCTGCGTCACGCCGAAGAGGTGTTCATACGGTATCGTCGGCCCGCCCTCGCTGCGGATGGCTCTGGCGAAGGCCTGCCACTCGGCGCGCCAGCCCTTATCCTGAGCGGTTTTGTGCACCTTGCGGCGGCCAGCGCGCACCAGCGTCAGACGGCGGAAATCGTCCAGCACAGCGACCGCACCGCCGCAGAAGACTTCCACTCGCTCTTTGGGCACAGACTTGTCGCCGTTGGCGAGGTAATCCACCACCCCGACGGAACCATCCGGGAAAGTGAAGGTCATGGTGACGTTATCCTGGCGGTAACGCCCGTCATCGGGTAGGGCGCGGGCGGTCACGCTGAGGGGCGGCGCGCCGACCAGGAAGGTGATGAAATCGATGAAGTGGCAGCCCTCGCCGACGATTCGCCCGCCGCCAACTTCAGGATCGTGCAGCCAGTGATCGAGGGGGATATACCCGGCGTTGACGCGGTAGTGCGCGTAAAGCGGTTCGGCGCGCCCTGCGAGAAAATCGGCCAGTTTGACCGCCAGCGGCGCGAACCGCCGGTTGAAGCCTACGGCGAGCAAGAGGTCATCAACCGCCGACAACTGTTCCCTGATCCCGGATAACTGCTCCCTATCCAACGCCAGCGGCTTCTCGACAAAGACATGCTTGCCCGCCTGCAAAGCGCGCACCACCAGATCGGCGTGCTGGTCGTGGCGGGTGAGGATGGCGACGGTGTTGATTTCGGGATCGGCGAGGATGCGCTCTGCATCCGAAACCGCGTAGGCAAAGCCGAACTTCTTCGCGGCGTGTGCGGCGTGCAACCCGCCCGCCGAGGCGACTCCCACAAGCTCAACACCTTCCACCTTTCGCAACGCGGGCAACAGGGTGGCGTTGGCGAACAGCCCCGCGCCGATGACGCCCAGTGTTACGGTGTCACGTATTCCGGTGTCACGTGTTCCTGTGTCATGTGTCATGTGCGACTGTGTAAACGTGACACGTGACACGCCCTCACCTGACACACCCGCATACGTGACACGTGACACGCCCTCACCTGACACGCCCGAATACGTCAGCAGCACCCCCAAAAATGGCTCATCCGTCTTCCCCGTGATCACATCGTAAGCGCGCGCGGCCTCGGCGATGGGGAAGCGGTGGGTAATCAATGGCTGCACACGCAATTTTCCGTCAGCCAGCAACTCCACCACAGCCTCGAAGTTGCGCCCTTCCGTCCAGCGCACATAGCCCAGGGGGTAATCCACGCCATCCTCTTCGTACTGGGCATCGTAGCGCCCTGGCCCGTAGGAGCGCGAGTTTATGAAGTTCAGTTCTTTCTCGTAATACACTTTGCGGGGGAGGTTCAGCCCCACCGCGCCGGTGGCGACCACGTGGGCGCGGTCACGGGCGATAGCGCCAGCCAGTTGCACCGGGTCGGCGGAAGGGGTATCGGCGCAGATGATTACAGCGTCAAAGCCACGCCCGGCGGTGAACGCCTGGGATTGCGCCTCGGCCTCGGGGCGCAGCACAGCCTTCAGGCCGAGGGCCTCGGCCAGGGCAACCCGCTCTGGAGACAGATCCACGCCCAAAACGCGGCAACCCGCCGCGGCGGCGATCTGCGCGGTCAGCAGGCCCAAAAGCCCCATACCGATCACGACGACGCGCTCCCCGATCTGCGTCTCCGCCAGGCGGAAGCCGTGCAGGGCGATGGCCGCCAGCGTGGTAAAGGCGGCGGATTCAAAATCCACGTTTTCGGGCAGCGGTGTGAGCAGGTTGCGCGGAACCACGGCGTATTCGGCGTGGACGGCGTAACCGCCCCCGGCGCAGGCCACCCGCTGACCGATGCGGAAGCCTTCCATGCC
>WFTY01000120.1 GCA_015485245.1 Anaerolineales bacterium
CACACCCGCGCCCACCCAGGCGCCCACGAAACCGCCCCCTCCCGCCGCTCAGGGCAACCGTTGGATTGACGTCGACCTCTCCGAGCAACGCCTGTACGCCTACCAAGACGATCAACTGGTCAAGTCCTTCGTGGTCTCTACCGGCACCTGGCAGTACCCCACCGTGACGGGGCAGTACCACATTTACGTCAAATATCGTTACACAGACATGGCCGGGCCGGGGTATTACCTCCCCGATGTGCCCTACACCATGTATTTCTACAAAGGCTACGGCATCCACGGCACCTACTGGCACAACAACTTCGGCACGCCGATGAGCCACGGCTGCGTCAACATGACGATCGACGATGCCGCCTGGGTGTTCAACTGGGCTTCGGTCGGTACGCTGGTCAACGTGCACCCATGAAGACGTCACCTCTCTCGCGACGCGAATTTCTCAAACTTGGCACCAGCGGGGCGCTGGGCCTGTTCACCGCGCCGCTGCGACGATGGCTGCAAGGTCTCTCCCCCTATCAGCAAGGGCGCGTGCTCTACGATCAAATCGACGTTTTCGACCGCCCGTCCTTCGACGGGGAGGTGGTGCGTCACTACTGGCGGGACGCCATCATTCCAATCAGCGAGGTCACTATCGGGGATGACCCCGATTACAATCGGGTGTGGTATCGCATTGGGGAGGAAGGTTACGCTCACTCCGGCGGCATCCAGCCAGTACAAACGCTGCTGCAATATCCGGTTACCGACATCCCGCCTGAGGGACGCCTCGCCGAGCTGACCGTCCCGTACTCCGACGCCCGCTGGGACCTCAACCTGCGTTACCAGGTGGCTTACCGGCTGTATTACGCGACAACCTACTGGGTGACTGGATACACCGTCGCTATGGACGGCACGCCGGTGTATCGCGTACAAGACGACAAATGGGAGCAAAGCTACTACGTTCCCACACGCCACCTGCGCCTGATCCCGCCCGAAGAGTTGACCCCCCTCTCCCCGGAAGTCCCTCTTGAGGCCAAGCGGATCGAAGTAAACACCGAGACTCAGATGGTGATCGCTTATGAGTTCGACCGGCCGGTGTATTACGCGCGCGCGGCCACCGGCGCAGAGTTCAGCAACGGGCGCTTCTTCACCCCAGCAGGACGTCATTTTGTGCTGCATAAAATGCCCTCGCGGCACATGGCCGCCGGGAACCTGGCTTACAACGGTTATGACCTGCCCGGCGTCCCCTGGGTGAGCTATATCACCGAACGCGGGGTGGCTTTTCACGGCACTTACTGGCATAATGATTACGGTCGGCCGCGCAGCCACGGCTGCATCAACCTCACGCCGCAAGACGCCAAATGGATCTTCCGCTGGACCCTACCGGTTGCCCCCGCCGATCAGGCGCACACCTACGCCCGCCAGGATGGCACGCGCGTAGACGTGTTCTGACTTACCAAGGAGACCGAAGATGAACACTGCATTTCAACACGACCGCTATTTGCTCAAACGCCAGGTGCTGGCGCTGACCGGCAAATTTCGCATCTACACGCCCGACGGGCAACTGGCGCTATACAGCCAGCAAAAGATGTTCCGGCTGCGGGAGGATATCCGTGTCTACTCCGATGAGAGCATGAGCCACGAGCTGTTGCATGTTCAGGCGCGCCAGATCATCGATTTCGCCGCGGCGTACGACGTCATCGATCCCCAGGGTCAGATCAAAGTCGGCGTGCTGCGGCGCAAAGGGTTCCGCTCGCTGGTGCGCGATGCCTGGGAAATCCTCGATGCGCAGGATCGCCCCCTGGGCGTGGTGCAGGAAGACAGTATGACCTATGCCCTGCTGCGCCGCTTCCTCTTCGGCTCGCTGCTGCCCCAAAACTACGACGTGCTCATCGGGGAACAGCGCGTCGCCGACCTGCGGCAACGCTTCAGCTTCTTTGGTTATCTGCTCGATATTGACTTCAGTATGGACCCCCAACAACGCCTCGACCGCCGGCTGGGGATCGCCGCGGCGATCCTGCTGGCGACGATTGAAGGCAAACAATCTTCCTGAAAGAACGACACAATGACACCCAAAGCTCTGTTTGAAGGTCTGGTTTTCGACGAGAACGGCAACCCGGTGGAGACCACCTATGTTGGCGCGGAGCCATGTTACGTTGTGGACGACGCCGGCTTCAAGCGGCACATCCCCTCCATGCAGGTGGACCGCCAGGTGCTGCTCAAAATGAAAGCAATGATCACCGGGCACGAAGATATACTCAGCGAGCAGGCCGCCAAAATGCTCGGCCAGAACGACATCTTCACCCGCGCGATGATCGAAACCCAGCTCAAGAATATGGATCAGCAATTCGACCGCCTGTTCGAAGTCGGCATCCCCGAAGCCAGCCGCACCTACCTGGGGATGACCGGGTTCCGCATTGTGATCAACGTCCACGGCGAGGTGATCGACCTGCAACAACCTGGCCTGGTGGCCGATGATGATGAATAAGCACATCGTTTCACAGGAGAATAACGCATGAGAACATCGCTGCGCTATGCGCTGCTCACCCTGCTGGTGCTGCTCACCGGGCTGGGTTGCAAGCTGTTCACACAGGCGATTGAAAACGCCCTCCCGCGTGAACAGGCCACCACGCTGCCCGAAGCGCCGCCGACCGCTACAGAAAACGCAACACCCCCTCAAACCAACGATCTCATCCCTCCGCCGCCGGCTGCAGCCGGCGCCTGCGCCAACACATTCTACCCACTGGTGCCCGGCTATCAGTGGATTTACGCTCTCAACTCCGGTGACGAAACCAGTCGGGTCAGCCTGACCGTCGCAGAAGTGCAGGGGAATCAAGCCACCATCCAGGCGCTCTACCTGGATTCGGGCGTCACCACCACAACCACAGTGGAATGCCGGGATGGGGCAATCCTCAACTTCCCAATGGTGTTGCTGGGCTTCATCTTTGGGAACGCCAGCGGCACCCTTCAGATCCAGCACCAGGATGGCATCTTTGCCCCGGCCTACGCCACACTGACCGCCAACAACTGGGATTTGAGCTGGCGCGGCGAATATCTGGCGTCGGGGGAATTCAGCGCTACCATCGAAGGCGATACAGCCACAGGCACCCTGAACAACAGCCCGTTAACGATGGAATGGCAAACCCCAGGTGCAGGCGAGTCGATTTTCGATAACGTCAGCATCCTGGCGGGAGATTATCCGCGCGCCATCCGGCTGAGGCGCGATCTGACCTTCGACTTCACTGCCGAACTGCAACAAGGCGGCGATAAGGTGTCGCTGGCGGCGGTCCTGAAGGTGGAAAATGATCTGTGGTTTGAACCCAACCTGGGGTTGCTACGCCAGGAATTTCGCAACGCCACCATTCAGGTCTTTGGGGTGAACTTCCCCATCGAAACACCCGGTAGCGTGGAACTGATCGAGTTCCGCAACGGCGAATGACTCCCAACGACGTAATCCTGCGCAACCTTCTCCAAATTTATGTTAAAATGAGCTCGAGGTCGGTCGTAAAAGATGAAACAAACCGAGAACAAAACGAACCCCTCTTTTGAAGGAGGGTAACATTATGGCGAAAATCCCTCTGCGCGCATACCTTCAGGAAATTGAGACCGCCATCGACGAAGGCCAAACCGATGAGGCCGTGGCGCATTGTCGCCACATCCTGCAAACCTTCCCCAAGCACGTCGATACGTACCGCCTGCTGGGCAAAGCCTTCCTTGAGGCCCGGCAATACACCAGCGCGGCGGACATCTTCGAACGGGTGCTCTCCGCCGTTCCTGACGACTTCATCGGCCACCTGGGGATGAGCATCATCCGCGAGGACGACGGCAACCTTGATGCCGCCATCTGGCATATGGAGCGCGCCTTTGAAGTGCAACCGTACAACCCGGCGATACAGGAAGAACTGCGCCGCCTGTACGGGAAGCGCGACGGACTGACCCCGCCGAAGGCGCGCCTCACGCCCGCCGCCCTGGCCCGCACCTACGCCAAAGGCGGACACTACCCGCAAGCCATCGCCGAACTGCGCTCCACGCTGGCCGAGGACCCAGATCGCCCCGACCTGCTGGTGCTGCTGGCGGAGATGTATGCTCGCAACGGCGACGACATCCACGCCATGGAAACCTGCAGCCAGATTCTGAGAAAACTCCCCTACTGCTTGCAGGCCAACCGCCTGTTAGCGCAACTGCTCGAAGATACCGAGCGCCAGGAAGACCGCAAAACCTGCCTGCAACGCCTGTATGAACTCGATCCCTACGAAGCGCACACGTCGCCGCACGCCCCCACCGCGGCGGAGGTGCCTGATCAGGCCGTGACGATCGAGCGCCTCCGCTGGGACGGCCGCCCGGTAAGCCCGACAGACGATCAGCCCCCAGATTGGGCCTCCTCGCTCGGCGTTGACCTGGGAGAGGAAGACCACGGCGAACCCGCGTTGCCAGCCTGGCTGGACAACTCCACAGAAGAAAACGCCGCGGCGTCCCCAGAGGGCGCAGAGGATGGCGAAGCCCTGCCGGAATGGATGCGCGAGGCCGGTTGGGAACCGGCCACGGGGGAAGCGTCCGAAGAGCCAATAGATTTTGACTTCGCCGAACCCGCGGCCGACGGCGCCGAAGAAGCCGTCCCCGCTGATCTGCCCGATTGGATCAAGGATATCGCGCCCGCAGCTGCGCTTGGTGAAGTCGGTGAAGCAGGCGAGACAGCCAGCGACAACGCCGACGACGAACTCGCCGCCCTGGAAGAGCTGTTCGCCTCCTCCACGGCCACATCTGAATCAGCTCCCAGCGACGAAGGCGCTCCCGAAGACCTGCCCGAATGGTTGCAGGATGAAGAACCCGCGACGCCTGAACTCAACCTGGACGAGAGCGCCGCTCCCGACTGGCTGGAGGGCATTGAAGAATCGCAGGAAGAAGCAGAACCGCCGCCCCGGATGGATGAAACGCCCGACTGGCTGGAATCCATCACCGAGGAAAAACCCGTCGCCGGCCGCGGGTTGACAGATTTCCTGAAAGAGCTTGAGGAGGATGAGCCCACAACCGCCGACGCCACACCCGGCAGCGAGGCGGAGATTCCCGATTGGCTCAGCGAAATCGAAGAGGGCGCTCCAGCGAGCGAGCCTGTTCCCGCCGGCGATGATGAGCTGCCCGATTTCCTCAAAACCCTGGACGACGCCACGCCGGCCGAACCCGCTCCCGCGAGCGAAGATGAGCTGCCTGACTTCCTCAAGCCGACGGATGAAGCACCCTCCGAAGAACCGTCCCCCGCCGAGAGAGAAACGCCCGACTGGCTTGGCAACCTCGCAGAAACCGCTCCCGCTGCCGAGCCGACCACCCCCGTGAGCGAAGTGCCCACGCCGGAGGGCGATATCCCCGACTGGCTGGACGAACTTGCAGAAGAGACCCCCTCTCCTGAAACGGAAGGCGCAGCCGCCGGCGCGGCCGACATCCCTAACTGGCTGGATGAACTCAGCGCCGCGGATGAGCCGGCCACGGCGACCCCGACGCCTGCGGAAGCCGAACCCGCGCCGCAGCCCGATTTCCCTGAATGGTTGTCACAACCATCCCAGGAAAGCGAAGCCGAGACG
>WFTY01000121.1 GCA_015485245.1 Anaerolineales bacterium
CAACCCGGCCAGTCGCGGGATATCCGCTTTGCGCTCCCGCAGGGGGGGCAGGTGCAGGTCGAGCACCTTTAGTCGGTAATACAGGTCTTCACGAAATTCACCTTTGGCGATCATCGCTTTGAGATCGCGGTTGGAGGCAGCGATGACGTGTACGTCCACTTTGATGAGCGAGGTGCCGCCAACGCGGCGGATGGCCTGCTCGTCGAGGGCGCGTAGTAATTTAGCCTGCATGTCCAGCGGCATGGAGGAGATTTCATCCAGAAAGAGCACTCCTTGATCGGCATATTCCATCAGGCCGGTCTTGCGTTTGACCGCTCCGGTAAAGGCGCCCGCCTCATGGCCGAACAATTCGGATTCAAGCATGGTGCTCTGAATAGCGGCGCAGTTGATGCCCACAAAAGGCTTGTCGGCGCGCGGGCCCATCTGGTGGATGGCGCGCGCCAGCACATCCTTGCCGGTGCCCGTCTCGCCGGTAATCAGCACGGAGACGGACATCTGAGCGGCGCGGTGGGCGGCTTCCACTACGGCTTTCATGCGCGAGTCCTCGCCGATGACGAATTCGGCCTCGCCGCGTTGCTGGGCGCGCAGCAGGGCAAGCTCCCGCCGCATGGCGACGATTTCTTCGGCGCGTTGAATCGATTGTTTCAGGCGGTCGAGCTGAATCGGCTTTTGCAGAAAATCGTGCGCGCCGTTGCGCATCGCCTCCACGGCCATGTCGATATCGCCGTAAGCGGTGATCACGATGATGGGGGGGCGTATGCTGGCGTGGGCGGTTTCCTCGAGCAGTTCAGGGCCGTAGCCATCGGGGAGCTGCACGTCCAGCAGCACGATGTCGGCGCTCTCCTGCTCCAGGTGTTTGCGCGCCGCGGCCAGCGTGGCGACTGCGATGGTCTCGTAACCCAGGTTGTCAAGGTAGTCGTTGAGGTGTTTGCGTGCGTTGGCTTCGTCATCGACAATCAAGATGGTCGCACTCATGGGGAGGTCTCCGTTGTTTCAGCCGGGATTTGGATGTGGAAAATCGTCATGCCAGGATGGGATGTCAGTGAGATCCGCCCCTTGTGGGCGGTGATGATCTGCTTGGTGATCGAAAGTCCCAGACCGGTGCCATTTGGGTTGGTGGTGAAGAAAGGCTCGAAGATTTTCTTTTGCCGGTCAGGAGGTATGCCTGGCCCGGAGTCGGCGCAATCCACTTGCACCAGCGATTTGCCTCCCGGCCCGGTGATTTGTTTCAGTTTGAAGGCAAGGTTGCCGCCGGTCTCCTGCATTGCCTGGGCGGCGTTGCTGATTAAATTGGTGAATACCTGTTCGAGGGCGCGGCGATCACCGAGCACGCGGGGCACCTCGCCTTCGGCGTGCAACTGATAGCTGATCTCGCTGTTGGTCAGTCTCGGATGCCAGCGTCTGAGGATACGCTCGAGCAACTGGTGCAAATCCACAGGCGCAAAGAGGTAATTGCCGGTGCGCGAGAAGGTGAGCACCGAATCCATCAACGTGGTCAGGCGCTGACAATCTTCCAGCATCAGGGCGATGCGCTCTTTGCCGGGCTGTCCGTCGGGCAGTTGTTGAGCAAGTACCTGCAGGCCGACGCTCAGGTTGTTGATAGGATTGCGCACCTCATGGGCGAACACGGCGGTGACTTCGCCGAGCAGAGCACGTTGTGAGAGTTGCTGGGTTTGCAGCCGGTGCTGTTCCACTGCGCTGATATCGTGGATGAAGACCAGGGCGTGGTTGACGCCGTTCGTCAGGGGGAGGGGGAAGATGGCTAGTTCGGCGGGGAAAAAGCTGCCGTCGCGCTGGTGCAGGCGCACCCCACTGAGCCGCGGCGTGGGGGTGCCCTGCAGGGCGACGCGGATGGCGTGCATCAACCCCTGGCCGCTGACCAGGATGTTCTCGATGGTCAGGCCGACCACTTCGCGGCGGGCGTACCCCAACATGACCTCGGCGGCGGGGTTGATTTCTTGCAGGATGCCCCTCTCGTCCACGATCAACAAGCCCTCGCGAATATTTTCGCGCGTCGCCCGCCAGGCTCTCAGTTGGTGCTCCTGTTGGGCGAGGGTGCGCTTGAGGTTGCTAATCAGGATGTTGTGCTGGATAATGGCGCTGGCGAACCCGGCGAGCAAGACCATCCGCCGGGCGAGGTCGGGGGGAGCATCCTGTCGCCCCGCTGCGCTGAGGAAGCCAATCCAGGCGCGTTGCTCACCGATCTCGTGTAATGGAGTGGTAGCCAGGTACTGAAAGCCCTGGCGGCGCGCTCGTTGGTGCAACAGGCTGATGATGGCGCGGTCACCGCGCCGCCACTCGCTGGCTTGTTGCAGGTGCAGCAGATCGGGCGGGGCGATTTCGGGGGGAAAAATGTCGGCGGAGCCGTGCAAGATAATGCGGCGCGCCGATGGGCTTTGCCCGCGGCCGATATAGACCGCCAAAGTGCTGCCTGGCAGTAGCGCCTCGCCGATGGCGAGCAGTTCCTCCAGCGCGGCATCAGGATCAGGGTTGTTCAGCGCGTCTGTGAGGCGGGTGATGTGTTCCTCCAGCGCCGGAGCCAGAGGAGGTGGAGGAACTTCAGCAGCGGAGTCGAGTTGCGCTTCAGCAGAGTCAAGCGTGAGCAGCAACCAGCGCCCTTCCTCGCTGAGATAGCGCCCGCGCAGCCGCACCCGTACTTCCTGACCGCGGCGGGTGATTAAGCGGCCGACTTGCTCCTGGCC